>NZ_LHCD01000079.1:0-857 GCF_001262595.1 Methylobacterium sp. ARG-1 | reverse complement strand
CGCCCCCGCCACAGGGGCTCGATCGCGTCCTCCGCGGCGTAGAAGCAGAATCCGCCCTCCCGCAGGACCACCGCGACCCCGTCGGAGCCGACGATGTCCCGCGCCGTCTCGCGCAGGATGGACACGACGTCCGGGAGGGAACAGGCGACCGTCAAACGGCCTGTCGCCCGCACCAAGCCGTCATCGGGCAGGAAATCGGCCGCTGACATGCCTTGAAGCTAGGCGAAGCGGCCCGGATCGTCCACGTCGCATTCTGGCAGGCCCCGCCCGACCGGCCTCTCGGGGGAGGTCAGCGCGGGGGCGCGGCACACCCGGCCGGGGGCCCGCCCGCTCCTTCCCGCCACAACGCAATCTACAGGCGAGACCGGAACCGCGGGATCTGCTCTCGGGCCGAACCCCAAATGTTACACGTAGGTTAACATGCCGTGGCTGCGCGTATTGCCGAACCATATTTTTATCCGAGGCCAGTTTTGGCCGAATAATGCATGGGCCCCAGTCATCACGGGCTCGCCATGTGTTCCAGCGCACCTTTTTGGCCACCAGCCCGGAGCCTTCGCGGGCCCTGTTGCAGCGTTGCACTATCGCGTCGGGCCTTCCTGACGTCCTGTCCCCGGGCACATCCCGATCAACGGGAGATTGAGGACCAGATGATCAAGAAGCTTCTTCTCGCGAGCGCCGCCACGGCCCTCCTGACCGGCGCCGCCTCGGCCGCCGACCTGCCGCGCCGCGCCGCCCCGCCGCCCGTCTTCACCCCCGTCCCGGTGTTCACCTGGACCGGCGCCTATTTCGGTATCAACGCCGGCTACGCCTTCGACGCCAGCAGCCGCTCGAACAACTCCACCTTCGGCGTGCCCTTC
>NZ_LHCD01000078.1:0-1169 GCF_001262595.1 Methylobacterium sp. ARG-1 | reverse complement strand
GATCAGCAGCATCAGCGGCAGCAACAGGAACAGCGCGGTCGCCGCGACCCCGATGTCGAGACCGCGCTTGGCCGCCCAGTCCAGCCGAAGCCCCCGGGCCACGAACGGCGTCTCCGGCAGAACCGCCTCCGCCACGGCCTCCGCAGCCTCGCTCACCTGATCCACAATCTGATCGGCCACATCGGACATCTCAACCCTATGGTGCGGCGCAGAGGCGAGGGGGGAAACATGGGGGCCGGCCTCGCGCAGCATGGGCTCGTTTCCTGGAACGGGTGTCACGAGAAGATAGTTAATGACTCGTTAATAGCTTCTTCTAACGAATTATCGACCCTGTTACAAGCTACGCTATACCGGTAATCACAGTCTAACTTGCATTCATATTATGCGGCTATGCAATGTAGCGAACGGGATTAGCGCCGGCATTGGCGGAAACGGCGGGGGGACGATGCTGTCATGGGCTGTATGTTGGTATGTGTCGGTCTAGTGTCCGCATAGGCATGGGCCGGTTGAGAGCACCGCTTCCTTTGGTGCGGCGCACGCGAAGCGGACGTCCACGGTCCGGTTTACAGCCCTTCGCTGGCCCAGACCTCGGGGACGGCTGATGCTCAGCTTGCATTTGGGCTCGAGCGCTGGCGGCCGCAGCCGACGCGCCGCCTTGCTGAAAACTACGCACCCGCCTGAGGAGAAGGTGCCGGTCGTCGGCCGTGTAATCCGCGCCCGGCAAGACAGTTCGTCGTCGGGTCAGGCGTTCCGCGACGTGCGGTCGGTCCGTGCGGCGCATGACCGGGAGCCGTCCCTGCGGATCACGCCGGCAGCGGGGCGCGCCGATGTTCGGGCCAGCCGCGGAGACGGCCTGAACGAACGCCCCGGACCAGTGCCGATGGGCGAACCGCGACTTTGCTCTGTATAGGCGTGTCGACAAATCGAATTGTGCGGGTCGGGAGCGATGTGATGGCGGTTCTTGTGACGGGCGGGGCTGGGTATATCGGCAGCCACATGGTTCTGGCGCTGCTGGACGCGGGCCACGAGGAGATCGTGGTCCTCGACGACCTGTCCACCGGCTTCGACTGGGCCGTGCCCGAGGGCGTCAAGCTCGTGGTCGGCGACGTCGCCGACCAGGCGCTGGTCACTCAGACCATCCTCCAGCACCGGATCGACGCGCTCGCCCA
>NZ_LHCD01000077.1:0-1474 GCF_001262595.1 Methylobacterium sp. ARG-1 | reverse complement strand
CTCGCTCGCGCCGAACACCCCGAAGGCCTGGCCCCAGACGCCGTAGCGCGGGGCGAGCGGCCGCACCGGCACGAGGCCGGTGACGGGCTCGTCCGGGGTGAGGGCGGCGTAGCCGGCCGGCAGGGTGGTGCCGGACGCGAAGCGCTGGCCGACGGCGCCGGTCAGGCCGGGGCCGGCGCCGAGGCGCAGGTGTTCGAGCAGGGTGCCCTGCACGGCGAAGGCGGTCTGCGCCCGCACGGTCACGGCCGAGCCCTGGATCTCGCCCGCGAGCGCGTTCAGCGCCCGCACGGCGCCGGCTGCGGTCTGGTTGAGCAGCGCCGTGGTCACCTGTGCGGCCGGGCTCGACACCACCGTCGTCGTGCCGGTGCCGGTGCTCACCGCGGTCGTGACCGTGCCCGTGGCCGACACGCTCGTGGTCACGGCGGGGGCGCCGCCGGCCGGGGCCGGCGTGCTGGTGACGGTCGGCCCGGTGCCGTTGAGGGCCCCCGCGATCCGGGCCTGGTTCGGCGACGTGGCCACGCTGGTGAGCGGGGCCGTCTGGGCGAAGCCGAGGGCCAGGCCGTGGGGCTCGTAGCTCAGCGACGGCGTCAGGAAGGCGAGGTTGCTCGTGGTCTGCAGGGTGCTGAACGTGCCGGTGATGCCGCCGGTGGCGGTGAGCAGGGTGTAGCGCAGGGCCGGCGTGTAGGTGCCCGAACCCGCCAGCACCTGCACGGTGCCGCCCTGGATCGTCACCGGTCCGGTGACGTCGGTGCGGTCGTTGGACGTGGGCGTGATCCGGACCGTGTAGAACGCGCCCGGCGCGAAGGTCAGCGGGCCGTGGATCGCCAGGGTGCCGATGGCCGCGGCGCTGCCGGGGGCGAGCCGGCCGCCGGCCTCGATCAGCGGATCGCCGATCTTGCCGGTGCCCGACAGCGTGCCCCCGCGCCGGACCGTCACCTCGGAGGCGCTGAGCACGCCGTCGATCTCCAGCGTGGCATCCGCCACGGTGGTGGCGCCCGTGTAGGTGCTGGTCCCGGTCAGGATCTGCCGGCCGCCGGTCAGGCTCAGGCCGCCGGTGCCGGTGATCGTCCCGCCGAAGCTGCCGCCGGCGTCGGCCAGGGTCAGGGTCTTGGTGCCGAGCGTGACGGTGCCGGCTTGGCCCGCGGCGGTATCCGACAGGCTGGCGATCGTGGTGCCGGCCCCGCTCAGGCCGGCGATGTCGAAGCTGGCGCCGGCGGCCAGCGCCACGCCGCCGCTGAGCGAGCCGGCCCCGGCCAGCGCCAGCGTGCCGCCCCAGACCGTGGTGGCGCCGGTGTAGGTGCTGGCGCCGGTGAGGATGGCGGTGCCGGTGCCGACCTTCGACAGGCCGTAGCCGTTGCCGCCGTCGCCGATGGGGCCGGAGAGGGTCAGGGTGCCGCTGCCGCCGAGGGCGGCGTTGCCGGCCAGCGTGATCGCCCCCGAGACGCCGGCCGTGCCGGTGCCGGTGAGCGCGCCG
>NZ_LHCD01000076.1:0-1644 GCF_001262595.1 Methylobacterium sp. ARG-1 | reverse complement strand
CAGCAGCAGGCTGCGCCGCGCCGCCGAGAGCGGCAGGCTGAAGACCAGGGCGGTGCCGGCGGGCTCGCGCGGCTCGAGGCGGACGCTGCCGAGGAGCTGGCGGGCCGCGTCGGCGGCGACCGACAGGCCATAGCCGCGTCCGGCCAGGGTATCGACCGCCTCCGCGGTGGAGAAGCCGGGCTCGAAGACCAGGCGCAGCAGGGTCTCGGGATCATCGGCCTCCCCGGGGGCGAGCAGGCCGCGGGCGCGGGCGGTGGACGCGATCCGGGCCAGGTCCGGCCCCGGCCCGTCATCCGCGACGGTGACCTGCAGGCGCGAGCCGCGCACGGCCACCTCCAGCCCGAGCCGCAGGGCTTCGGGCTTGCCGGCGGCGCGGCGGATCTCCGGGCTCTGCCAGCCATGGCTGAGGGCGTTGCGCAGGGCGTGGAGCAGCGGGTCCTTCAGGGCCTGGAGCAGGCCGCGCTCCACCGGCAGGTCGAGGCCGCGCAGGTCGAGATCGACGTCGCGGCCCTGCTCCCGGGCGAGCTCGCGGATCGAGCGGGCGAGGGGGCCGAGCACAGTCTCGGCCGGCACCAGGGCGAGGCGCTCGGCTTCGGCGCGGACCCGGAACGCCGCGCCCTCAATCGCACTGGTCGCCGCGGCCTGGCGGCGGGACAGCTCGGCGGCCTCCCGAGCGAAGCCGCCGAGACGGCCGGCCAGCGCCCGCAGCGCCGGGGCTTCCACGTCGGATTTCGCGGCTAGCGCCTCGGCGCCGACGCGCATGTCCCGGGCGAGGCGGGCGAGACGCGCCAAGCCCTCGGCAGCGGGCGCCTGCGCCGCCAGGGTGCTGGTCAGGTCGTGACTCGCCCGGGCCAGAGCCTCCACGGCCTCACCGGGCACGCGCAGGATCGCGGCGCCGGATTCGGCGGGCTCGGGGGGCGGCGCGGGGGTAGGCGCGGCGGGGGTGGGCGCTGCCGGTGCGGGCGGGGCGGAGGCGGGCGGGGCAGGGGGTTCGGCCGGCGGCGCCCCGGGGGGCGGCGGTGCGGCGTCCTCCGGGGCCTCCCCGGGCAGGCCGAGGCATTGCCCTAAAGCGGTCAGGGCGTCGGCCGGCATGTCCGGCCCGGCGCCGTCCTGCAGGCCGGCGACGTAGGTCTCGATCCGGTCGAGGGCGAGGTGGACCGCGTTGGCCGCCTCGCGGTCGAGGGCGCGCGCGCCGGTGCGGACCCGCTCGAACAGGGTCTCGAGCCGGTGGGCGACCGCCTCCACGGGGGGTAGGTCGACGGCGCGGGCGGCGCCCTTCAGGCTGTGGGCGCGGCGGAACACGTCGTTCCAGTCCGGGGTCGCGCTCCCGAGCGCGGCCCGGATCGCCGTGACGTGCTCGCGGTGCTCGACGTCGAAGGCGGCGAGGAGGAGCTGGCGGATATCGGCGGCCAAGGCGGCGCCCGCCCTCAGTGCCGGTAGCGTTCGGCCAGGGCCATGAGGGCCTGGGCGAGTTCGGTGAGGTTGGCCGAGGCCGCCTCGACCTCGCGGGTGCCGGCCGCCGTCTGCTGGCTGGCCTGGCGGATGTTCTGCAGCGCCCCCATCACCTGCTCGATCCCGAGCTGCTGCTGGTTGGTCGAGGCCACGATCTGCTGGAAGGTCTGGACGTTCTCCTCAACCCGCGCC
>NZ_LHCD01000075.1:0-2825 GCF_001262595.1 Methylobacterium sp. ARG-1 | reverse complement strand
TGGTCGGCGCCGACGGGGCGACCCATGCCGGAGCCTTCGACCTGGCGTATCTGTGCTGCCTGCCGAACATGACCGTGATGGCGGCTTCCGACGAGGCCGAGCTGGTGCACATGGTGGCGACGGCGCACGCGCATGACACGGGCCCGATCGCGCTGCGCTATCCGCGCGGCGAGGGCGTCGGCGTCGAGCTTCCGGAGCGGGGCGCGGTTCTGGCGATTGGCAAGGGCCGGATGGTGCGCCAGGACGCGGAGGCGCGGGTGGCGATCCTGTCGCTGGGCACGCGGCTGTCGGAAGCCTTGAAGGCGGCGGATGCGCTGTCGGAGCAGGGCGTTGCGGTGACGGTGGCGGATGCGCGCTTTGCCAAGCCGCTGGACGAGGCGCTGATCCTGGAGCTGGCGCAGAGCCACGAGGTGCTGATCACGATCGAGGAGGGCTCGCGCGGCGGGTTCGGGGCGATGGTGCTGCATCTGCTGGCCGAGCGCGGCGCGCTGGATGCGGGCCGGGTCCGGGTGCGGACGCTGACGCTGCCGGACCTGTACCAGGACCACGACAGCCCGGAGAAGATGTACGCCGAGGCCGGTCTCGACGCCGCCACCATCGTCAAGACCGCCCTCGACACCCTGCCGGAGCGCAAGGAAGGCCGTTCGCGCTTGCGCCTGGCCTGATCCCGGTGCGAGCGGGCGGGGGACGCGGTTCCGCGCCTCGCTTGCCGCCCGGACGGTTCGATGACACAAGCGCGGCGCGGCGGGGTCCCCCGCCCGCGCCGTCATTCCGCAACGCTTTGAACATGTGATGGTAGAGGCCACTTCCTCCGGCCCGTCCGAGGTCGGCCCCGTGCTGATCACCGGCGCGAGCGGGTTCCTCGGTTCAGCCCTGGTCGACGTGTTTCGCCGGGCCGGCTTCCCGGTGCGCATCCTCGTGCGCGCGTCCAGCCCGCGCCGGAACCTGACCTGGACCGATGTTGAGATCGCCGAGGGCGACATGCGCGACCCGGCGGCCGTGGCCGCCGCCATGCGCGGCCAGCGCTACCTGATCCACGCCGCCGCCGATTACCGGCTCTGGGCGCCGGATATGGAAGAGATCGTCCGCACCAACCGCGACGGCACCCGCCTCATGATGCGGGCCGCCCTCGAGGCGCAAGTCGAGCGGGTGGTCTACACGTCGAGCGTCGCCACCATCAAACCGCCGGCCGACGGGGTCACGCCCTCCGACGAGACCATGCCGCTGACGCCCGAGACCGCCATCGGCGCCTACAAGCGCAGCAAGGTCGTGGCCGAGCGCGTCGTCGAGGAGATGATCGCCCGGGATGGCTTGCAGGCGGTGATCGTCAACCCGTCGACGCCGATCGGTCCCCGGGACGTCAAGCCGACGCCGACCGGCCGGATCATCCAGGAGGCGGCACTCGGCAAGATGCCGGCCTTCGTCGATACCGGGCTCAACCTCGCCCATGTCGACGACGTCGCCCAGGGCCACCTGCTCGCTCTGCGCAAGGGCCGGATCGGTGAGCGCTACATCCTCGGCGGCGAGGACGTGTTCCTGTCGCAGATGCTCGCCGACATCGCCGGCATGGTCGGCCGCAAGCCCCCGACCGTGAACCTGCCGCGGGCCGCGGTCTACCCGGTGGCGTTCGTTGCCCAGCTCGCCGCCCGGGTCACCGGCCGCCAGCCGTTTGCCACCATCGACGGCATCCGCATGTCCCGCTACCGGATGTTCTTCTCCGACAAGAAGGCCCGGGCGGAGCTGGGCTATACGGCGCGGCCCTATCGCGAGGGCCTGTCCGACGCGATCACGTGGTTCCGCCAAGCCGGGTATCTCGGATGAGCCAGCTCGACACCGCGACCGCGGCGCGCTCCGGCAAGGGCCACCGCGACGAGAACTTTCCGGTCGCCTCGCACCTGATCCACCCGCGCCACCGCGGCGCGATTCTGGCCTTCTACAACTTCGTCCGCGCCGGCGACGACGTGGCCGACCACACGGACCTTACGTCCGCGCGCAAGCTCGAGCTGCTCGACCGGCTGGCCGATGCGCTCACCGGCGCCGGCCCGTCCGATCCCGAGGCGGAGCCGCTCAAGCGCGAGCTTGCCGCACGGGGCCTACCCCCCCGCCACGCGCTCGAGCTGCTCGACGCGTTCCGGATGGACGCGCGCAAGAACCGTACGGCCAACTGGGACGAGCTGATCCATTATTGCCGCTACTCGGCGATGCCGGTCGGGCGCTTCGTGCTCGACGTGCACGGCGAGGACCCGGCCCGGGTCTGGCCGGCCTCCGACGCGATCTGCGCGGCGCTCCAGATCATCAACCACCTTCAGGATTGCGGCAAGGATTACGCCGACCTCGACCGGGTCTACCTCCCGCAGGACGCCCTCGACCGCCACGGCGCCACGGTGGCGATGCTGGGGGCGCCGCAGGCGAGCCCGCCTCTCCGGGCGGTGATCGCCGAGCTGGCGCAGCGCTGCCTCGACCTGCTCGAGGAGGGCGCCGTCCTCCCGGACCTGATCGACGATCTGCGGCTCTCCCTGGAGATCGCCGCGATCCACCGCCTCGCCGTGGTGCTCGCCAAAGGGCTGACCACGCGCGATCCGCTCTCGGAAAAAGTCCATCACGGCAAGGCCGCGTTCGCGCTCACCGCGCTCGGCGGCGTCGCCGCCACCCTGGCGCGCCGGCCCTTCCGGGGGCGGATTGTGCGGGGCGCGGCTCAGGGAATCCGCTCGTGAGCGCCACCGCGACCACCGCCCCCGCCGAGGATTCCGCCGCCCCGGCCCTGCCGGCCGCCGGCTCCTCGTTCTACACGGCCATGCGTCTGCTCCCGAAGGAGCGGCGGGAGG
>NZ_LHCD01000074.1:0-5884 GCF_001262595.1 Methylobacterium sp. ARG-1 | reverse complement strand
CCGATCGGCGAGGTCGCGAAGCCGCGGCAAGAAGCGGTAGCCGAGCAGATGGCAAAGCGCGAAGACATGGTCGGTCGCGTCGCCAGTGTCGGCGTAATGCACCCGCGGGGCCAGCGAGCTGCCGTGCAGGAGCAGCCCGTCGAGAACGTAAGGGGCTTCGCTCGCCGTCGCCGAGATCACGCGCGAATGGAACGAGGCGAAGTGGTCGGAGAGATGGGTGTAGACCTTCACGCCCGGCTGGCCGCCGTACTTGGCGTTCACCTCGGCGGCGCCCGCGCGCTCACGGCCGGCCCGGAAGAACTGCCCGTCGGACGATGAGGCCGAGCCGTCACCCCAGTGACGAGCGAACGAGAGCTGGTGGTGAGCGTCGATGATCGCGGCAAGCGCCGCGCGATAGTTCTCCTCCGAGAGATACCAATTGTGGGTCCAGGCGAGCTGGGCGTAGCTCACGCCCTGGCTGGCGTTCGCCATGCGTTCGAGGCCGAGATTGGTGCCATCGGCCAGGACGGCGGCGAGCACGGCATTCGGATTGTCGTGGATTTTGCCACTGCGCAGGTCGCGAAAGGCCGAGAGGAAGCCCGTGCGGGCCGCTACCTCGCGCAGGAGTTCGGTCACCCGCACGCGCGGCAGGAGCGCGTCGAGCCGGCGGTCGAGGGCCTCGGCCTCGGGCGGCGTGATCGGCGCAAGCGGCTTTACCTTGAGCTTGCCCCGCACCAGCGACACGCCTTCCAGCTTGCCCTGGCGCAACAGTCGCGAGAAGCGCTTCAGCCCCCAATCGAGCGTGCGGGCGCGCGTCGTCAGATACGCGGTCGCGTCGATGTCGATCGGCAATCCGGCGGCGACCTCGATCGCCTCGCCCTTCGGCAGCAGGTAGGCGTCGAACCGTCGGTAGTTCCGGGTGCCCTCGATCCAGACGTCGCCGGCACGCAGCCGGTCGCGCAACGTCGAGAGCACCGCGATCTCGTAGAGCCGGCGGTTGATCCGGCCGTCCTCGTCGGGGTCACTGCAAGAAAGTGACGGCTGCGTACGCTAAGGCGGAACGGAGAGCGAACTCAGGCCGAGGGTTCGGTCCCGGGGCTGGCGAGGGCTTCGTAGAGGGCGGTCTTGCCGACCTTGATCCGAGCGGCAGCCTCGCGCACGGTGAGACCGACGGTGAGGAGGGCTCGGGCTCGGACGAGCTTGTCCAGCGTGACCACGGGCTTTCGGCCTCCCTTGCGCCCGCGCGCTTCCGCGGCCCGCAACCCGGCGCTTGTGCGCTCGCGGATGAGGTCGCGCTCGAACTGGGCGAGCGCCCCGAACAGGTGGAACACGAGTGTGCCGCCCGGCGTCGTGGTGTCCACACCCTCGGTCAGGGACCGGAACCCGATGCCCTTGGCCTCGAGCCGCCGCACCGTCTCGATCAGGTGCGCCATCGAGCGGCCGAGCCGGTCGAGCTTCCACACCACCACGGTGTCGCCGCGCCGGACATAGGCGATGGCCTCCGTCAGGCCCGGACGGTCGGCCCTGGCGCCCGAAGCGCGGTCTTCGAACACGTGGTCGCAGCCGGCGCTGCGCAGGGCATCGTGCTGAAGCGCCAGCGTCTGATCGGCGGTGGACACGCGCGCATAGCCGATCAACGCCACCCCGATCCCCCTACTGTCCGTCTACGCGTCCGGGAATCATCTTGTCCGTCTTGCCGTTATCAAGCCATGTTGCCGGACAGGTGCGGCCTTGGCCGTCATTCGGCCGTTTGACGGATCGATCCGGCCTGCTCCGACAGAGGTGGCTCGGGGAAATTGCACAGTGGGGCTAAGTGGAATTTCTGCCTGACGGCGGCCAGGATGGCTGCGGATCAGGAGCGATGATGAGCAAGCGACAACGCCGGAACCATCTTCCAGCTTTCAAGGCGAAGGTGGCTCTGGCTGCCCTGCGGGGCGAGAAGACCCTGGCCGAACTGGCCCAGCACTTCGATGTCCATCCCAACCAGATCACGGCCTGGAAGACCCAGCTTCTCGACGGGGCTGCCGGGGTGTTCGGATCCGCGCCCCGGTCGGAGGCGGCACCGACTATCGACGTGAAGACGCTGCACGCCAAGATCGGCGAGTTGACGCTGACCAACGATTTTTTGTCCGGCGCGCTCGGCAAAGCCGGTCTGCTGAGCGCAAAGCGATGATCGATCGCGGGCACGATCTGCCCATCGCCAAACAGGCCAAGGCGCTCGGGATCAGCCGGGGCAGCGTCTACTACCTGCCACGTCCGGTCCCGGCCGCTGATCTCGCGGTGATGCGGCGGATGGACGAGTTGCATCTCGAACTGCCCTTCGCGGGGAGCCGGATGCTGCGGGATCTCCTCAACAAAGAGGGCGTCGCGATTGGCCGCTGCCATGTCGCGACGCTGATGAAGCGCCTGCGCATCGAGGCGCTCTACCGCAAACCGAGTACCTCGAAGCCTACGCCAGGGCACAAGATCTACCCGTATCTGCTGCGGGGGCTAACGATCGACAGACCCAATCAGGTCTGGGCGATGGACATCACCTACGTTCCAATGGCGCGTGGGTTTGTCTACTTGGCGGCCGTGATCGACTGGTTCAGCCGCCGGGTCCTGTCCTGGCGGCTATCGATCACCATGGAGGCCGATTTCTGCGTGGAGGCTCTTGAGGAGGCGCTCGCCCGGCACGGCCAGCCGGAGATCTTCAACACCGACCAGGGCTCGCAGTTCACCAGCCACGCCTTCACCAGCGTGCTGCGGCAGGCGGGGATCGCCATCAGCATGGACGGCACGGGCGCGTGGCGCGACAACGTCTTCGTCGAACGATTGTGGCGGTCAGTCAAGTACGAGGAGATCTACCTGCGGGCCTACGATACCGTCAGCATGGCGCGCGCGTCGATCGGCCGGTATCTCGCCTTCTACAACGAACGCAGGCCCCATTCGAGCCTTGACCGGCGCACCCCAGACCAAGCCTACTTCGACAGGCTGCCGCATCCCGTGGCGGCCTGAACCCGGCAGGATATCCACTCATCCAAGCCCAGTTCGCTGTTCAGACAAACCAAACCACCTCTCCCAACAACGGGTCAGAGCGGCTGCTGCGTCCGGCCGTCGTCCAGCGGAAGGTGACCAACGGCTACCGCGCCATGTGGGCGGCCGAGGGTGAGGCCGCCATCCGCACCGTCGTCGACACCGCGCGCCTCACCGGCAGCAGCCCGTTCGGCGCCATCCTCAAAACCATTGGCGCCTGAACCCCGCCATCACACCCTGGGTAATTACGAGGCGGGCGATCAGGCTCTGTAGATCACGCAAGGCTTGGGCCGGTGGTGTCCAGAGTTTTGGGCGCACCAACTGGCCATAGCGTGCCAGGAGATGAGCATCGATCCGATCGGTCTTCCCGAGAATGCCCAGTGCCTTGGCAAAACTGCGCACCCGTGCCGAATTGACGATCGAGACCTGCATGCCCGCTGCGGCAAGCCGGTGCGCGGCCACCTCATGATAGGCCGCCGTAGCTTCCATGATCAGATGGGTATCCGCCACCCGTGCTCCAGAGACCTGAGTGACCCAGCGCGCGACCCGATCAACGCCTTCAGGGCTGTTGGGGAACGAGCGCTGGCCCAGGGGCTTGCTACCTGTTGAAGTCAGGACCGCGCAGTCCAGGCTGGCCTTTGCGACGTCAATGCCAAGAAGTACCAAGGTGTCGTCTCCTCGTTCGAGGCGCCCCTGTCTACTCACCTTGTTCATGCAGGCTCATCCCACGCAGGGAGGCCTCTGCTACCGTCCAATCTCGTCAAGGGCGCAGTGGAGAGGCCGGGCGCATGATCTACATCGCAGACTCGTGGTCTCACGTTTCGTTCGGGCTGACCCGGCCTCATACCTCAGGAAAGACCCGAGGCGCCGATCAGATACAACGTTTCGTCGATCCTGATCGAGCCGCAGTGTGGTTTGCGGAAGGCTCGCAGCCGCTTCTCGATCAACGGTGCGTAGGCCAGGACCCAGCGGTTCAGGGTGGAGTGGTCCACCTCCAGGCCGCGTTCCAGGAACAGTTCCTCGATATCGCGGTAGCTCAGCGGGTAGCGCAGGTACCAAGAGACGGCCTGCACGATCAGGGCCGCCTCGTGGTGCCGGCCCTTGAAGTCCGCCTTGGCGCGCTGCTTCAGCTTGGCGGCGATGGCAGACAGGATCATGGGCCGGCTCCAAGGCGGAGGCGGCAAGCTGAGTGGATATGGCTAACTACCCGTGAACGGATGCGCATCCGCGTTTGCGACACGCCCCTTTGGATGGCGGTACGGGGACTATCGAACCAACCCTTGCGTGGTTCGATAGTGGCAGGCCGACGGAGACCGGCACGGCCGGTCCGCTATGAGTGACCTTTATCAAACCAACGCTTCCGGCTGCGTTCGACGAAAAGCCGCCGGAAGAACGATGCGCTTTTGATGTGACCAAAAAGGCCGCCGCGCCGGATCGTGACAAGCGCGGCAAGCCGGGATAAAAGCGCAATTCAATTGCTAATAGGTCCCGAGTTTGACCGTCCTAACCGTTCTCAGCGGCCGCGGAACTGTGGCCGCACCTGAATGCGAGATGGTGCGTGTTCGTTACCACATCACGGTCGAGCGTCGGTTGGATGGTGTAGTCGCGTATGGCACGTTGAGCGGCAATCCCGATGGACTTCATCCGATCTGGCTTCAACCCGATGCGCTGTTACAAATGGAAGGTAGACAGCGGCTCAACATATCCGTGACCGACCTGATCGGCGCTGACGCGATGTTCGAGAGCACCGGGAATGTGCCGGAGTTCAAGCCGAAAACGAAGCAGGTGCGCAAACCGCTACGACCACGCGGAACGGGTGGGGGTTAGCTGATCCGCTTAGTCCGGCTTGAGTACGGGATGCGCGCCCGGCTCCGACCATGTCACAAGGGAACTGCTGCGACGCAATAATGTTGCTGCACCGCACGTCTCAACACGTGCAACGCTTCTAGGCGTTTCCTCCCTTGACTTGGGCCGCCGATCATTGGGCGGCCTCTTTTCGTTTTAGATGGTCTTTTTTGAGTATACCCGAACTGAACCGCTCCATCTCACTCCCGGCGTCGCCTGACCCCGACGTACTGCTTGAGAAGAGAGACGGCCGCAGCCCCGATGATACTGCGTGTTGCGTTGCTCGCCACGAACTGAGCGGCGACCGCCCCTTTGCTCACGACGGCCGTACCGAACGCCGCCCATGTCCCGCCGGACAGTATCACCCCTGCTGCAACGCCGCCGGTACCGGCGACGAGGACCGCACCTGCGCCGACCCAGAAGACCGTCCTCGCGTTTGGAGAGAGGTGCACCCCATCGGAAGGGTAGATATTGATTTCGACCAGCCTCTTAGCTCGACTTTGGCCATTCAGGCCGCCTGGCACAGGGCGTAGGCCCAGGCTGGTGGAAGACGGAACCGACGTTTCCTGCGGTCGCGCCTGCGGGGTGACGTCGACAAACCCTGCTGGCACCAGATCGTGTGACGGACGGCTGCGAGAGCATCAGAGAAGGTGGGCTGCGGTTTGGGGTACCACGCTGTCGCCGCGACCTGCCGCCTCTCACGTGCTGTCAGCCGGGTGGCGAGCAGGGTGACGATGGAGAACAAGGCGAGCAGGCAGGGGGTCGTACGAGCGATGGCCTTGTCGGACCATTGCCGCTGGGTCTCGACGCCGAGATGGGCACGCGCTTCCTGGAAGGTGACCTCGACCTGCCAGCGCCGGACGAACCACGTCACGATCTGGGTCGGGTCTCGTGCTGGGTCGGTGCAGAGCAGCGATTGGGGCTCGAAGCGCTTCTCGGGATCGCGGATCAGAACCCAGCGGATCGGCACCCCTGGTAGACCGGAATGATGCCAGACGGCGGTGGCCGAGGTGATCTCGATCTTGCGCTCGCCCATGCCGTACCA
>NZ_LHCD01000073.1:0-4671 GCF_001262595.1 Methylobacterium sp. ARG-1 | reverse complement strand
CGACCCGGACAGAGGATCGCACCGATCAGCAGCGCCTGAGCGTGTCGCCACGACCGGTGGACGAACAGCGGAGCGAAGGACAGGATGATCCCGGCGAAGCGGGCAGGCAGGTGCGGCATGAGGCGTCTCTGGCGAGGGACACCATCAGCCTATCCGTCACGCCCGCTTCGTCACCCAGCGCGTCCCACGACCGGTCAAAATGGCCAAAGTCGAGCTTAGAGCCCGTCCCATAAGGGTCTGAGGCGGGGTTGAGTAGCCGGGATCGCGATGATTGCGGCGTGCAGGTGGTCGAGAACTTCGCTGCAAGCCTCGGTCAGGATGGGGCCGCGGTCCGCGCCGGCTTTCGCCTGCCCTGGAACAGCGGGCAGGACGAGGGGCAGGTCAGTCGCCTCAAGCTGCTCAAGCGCTCCATGTACGGCCGCGCCAAGCTCGACCTCCTGCGTCGTCGCTTCCTCCTCGCAGCATGATCCACCAAACCCGGCGATGAGCACTTCATTGGGGGCGGATCAGCAGGATGTGCTCGAAAAAGATTTGACTCCTACTCGTCGAGGCGAACTCGTGCACAGGTTCAGGAGGAGTACGAGGTGAGCGAGCAAAAAAACCTATGCCGCAACCTGTCTCCAAATTTGCTAGCCGCCCGGCGCGGGATGGGTTCGAGGTAGCCATATGCCCTCGCGGAAACACTGCCACCCTTGCAGCCAAGGAGAAAAAGCCCCCGCTCTGCTGGAACAGCGCGAGTTACGGGACAGATATCCCTGCAGGTTGCACCTGAGGGAGAAGGGGTTTGATGAAAGCGCTCACCTGGCAGAGCCGGGGCAAGATCACCTGCGAGACGGTGCCCGACCCGAAGATCGAGGAGGGGCGCGACGTCATCATCAAGGTGACCGCCTGCGCGATCTGCGGCTCCGACCTGCACCTCATGGGCGGGTTCATGCCGACGATGGAATGCGGCGACATCCTCGGCCACGAGACCATGGGCGAGGTCATCGAGGTCGGTAAGGATAACCAGAAGCTCAAGGTCGGCGACCGCGTCGTGGTGCCCTTCACCATCTGCTGCGGCGAGTGCCGGCAGTGCAAGTGGGGCAACTGGAGCTGCTGCGAGCGCACCAACCCGAACGGCAAGCTGCAGGCCGAGACCTACGGCTACCCCTTGGCCGGCCTGTTCGGCTTCTCGCACATCACCGGCGGCTTCGCCGGCGGTCAGGCCGAGTATCTCCGCGTTCCCTACGCGGATGTCGGACCCATCGTGGTCCCCGAAGGTCTCAGCGACGAGCAAGTGCTCTTCCTAAGCGACATCTTCCCGACGGCTTACCAGGCCGCCGAGCACTGCGACATCGGCCCGGAGGACACGGTCGCCATCTGGGGCTGCGGTCCCGTCGGCGTGCTCGCGGTGAAGTGCTGCTACCTCCTCGGCGCCAAGCGCGTGATCGCCATCGACAGCGTGCCCGAGCGGCTGGCTCTGGCCCGCGAGGCCGGCGCGGAGACCATCGACCTGTCCGAGGAGAACGTGCAGGACACGCTCATGGAGATGACCCACGGCCTTGGGCCGGACTCGGTCATCGAGGCGGTCGGCATGGAGTCGCACGGGGCCGACACCACGCTGCAGAAGGTCTCCTCCGCCATCATGGAGCACACCGTCAGCCTGGAGCGGCCCTTCGCGCTCAACCAGGCCATCCTCGCCTGCAGGCCCGGCGGGAACGTCTCGATGCCGGGCGTCTTCGCCGGTCCCGTGGGGCCCGTGGCGCTGGGCGTCTTCATGAACAAGGGCCTGACCCTGAAGACGGGCCAGACCCACATGGTGCGGTACATGAAGCCGCTCCTGGAGCGCATCCAGAAGGGAGAGATTGACCCTTCGTTCATCATCAGCCACCGGTCGACCAACCTGGAGGAGGGACCGGCGCTCTACGAGGCCTTCCGCAACAAGACCGACAACTGCACCAAGGTCGTGTTCAAGCCGCACGGCTGACGCCGCCGAGGTTATGGTCAGGAACGGCCCGCAACGCATGAAGGCACAGATGCCGGACGACACACGCGACCTCGCCCTGGTCTTCGCCGGCGGCAACGCCGTCGGCGCCTACCATGCCGGAACCTACGAGGCGCTGCACGGCCACGGGCTCAGGCCCGACTGGGTCGTCGGCGCATCTATTGGCGCGGTGACGGCCGCCATCGTCGCGGGCAACGCCCCCGAGGACAGGGTCGCCAAGCTCCGGATGTTCTGGGCTGAGGCGACCCAGGCCACGGGACCGAGCCCGACCGGGCTGCTCAAGCCGCGCCAGGTCTACAATGGGCTCCATGCCCTCCTAGCGCTCGCTTGGGGGCGGCCGAGCATCTTTCGCCATCGTCTGCCAGGCCTATGGTCAGCCCTGCCGTGGGTGCCGAACGACGTGGCCCTGTTCGACAACGTCCCCTTGCTGCGGACACTCGAACGCCTCGTTGACTTCGACCGCCTGAACCGGGGCGGCACCCGTCTGACGATCGGCTGCGTCGACATCGAGACCGGGGAGGAGGTCTACTTCGACACCGCTCGCGAGAAGGTCCGGCCCGAGCACATCCTCGCCAGCACGGCTATCCTTCCGGCCTTCCCGCCGGTGGAGGTGGACGGGCGGGTCCTGTGCGATGCGGGCTATACGAGCAACCTGCCCCTCGACCCGCTCTTCGAAACCGAGCCCGAGCGGGACCTCCTCTGTATCGCCTCGGACCTGTTCTCCTTGCGCGCGCCGCGTCCGGCCTCCCTCGACGCAGTCATCGAACGCGCGAACGACCTCATCTTCGCCAGCGCGCCGCGCCGGGCGATTGCGGGCCTCAGGCGCGAGTACGAGTTGCGGCAGCGGTTCGATCCCACCGGGCCTGCGGTGACGCTGCTCCACCTCGTCTACCAGGCCGGTGCCGATGAGCTCGCAGCCAAGAGCTTCGACTTCTCGCCATCCTCGATCCGCGACCGCTGGGCCGCGGGCCGACGCGACGCGGAGCAGGGCCTGGGGCTGCTGGCGCCGGACCGGCGCGGCAGAGGCCGCTTCGAGTACCTGCCCCTTCCCGACAGCCTCGGCGCCCCGAAGGCCACGGGGTTTCAGGCGGCCTCCGCGGTGGCGTAATGTCGGCAGTGTTGTTGCCGACCTCGTGCCGGCCGGCGACCTCGACCACGCTCGACCAGAGCCAGTTCGGCGCCTGCTCGCCGCCTGGGTGCCCCCCGCAGGACCTCCTGCCACCAGCTTAAGCTTGCCGCCCGTCCATCTGCCGGCCGTGCGCCTTGCTGACGACGTAGGCGAGGTAGTGCGCCGCCCGAACCGCCTCCTCGTGCGTGAACTGCGCTACGTCGAGCTTCAGGTCCTGCGATTTCGCATTCCAAAACGGACAGGAACTGGTGAAGCACGCGCGCGGTCCCGCTACCCTCATGCATCCGCTATTTGGTCTCGGCCTTGCGCCGGTCCACTCGCTCACCAGCGAGGCACTCGCGCATATAGGTGTCCCGCATCTCCTCCGTGATCTTCAGTTCGTCAGCCCGAGTCTGACAAACCCGCTCCTCGCTCTCCTGTGGCGCGGCCTGCGCAAGAGCCCCGACTGTAGCTCCCACGATCAGGGCGCCCGCAATCACGAGCGGTCGCATCGTCATTCCTCCGGCCGGATGTCAGGCCAACAATGCGAAGCGCGTCGCGTTCCGAGGTCTGGTTTAGGTATGCGTGATAAGGGCTGAGAGATCCTCCGCCGGCCGTGCCGATCCCCTGGGCGGATCTGGTGCCTCGACCTTTCGAAGCTCACGCGCGGTTCAGCGAGTTCCGAGAGGCCCAGCCGGGTGGCCGCTTCCGTTGATCTGCTTTCGCACCATCGAAGAGGCGAATGGTCGGTGGGATCCTATGCTCGGCGGCATGACGGAACTGACCGGGTACAGACGCGTACGAAAGCTTTGGCCGCTGGAACTACTGGCTACCCAAGGGGCGCTGAGGTACGCCGATCCACACCCCTCAACATCGCCCGAATTCCTACCGTCAATGGCCAAGCCCGTTTTCTACAGCGTACTCAAGGCTTCCGGCGGCCTGTTCGATGTCGTCGTAAGGATTGCACCCGACCGGATCGTTCGGAGAGACGGGTTCCTCTCACTCGCCGAGGCTGACGAATGGATTGAAGGCCTTCGATCCCTGATGGCGGTCCTTGGTACCCCGGTTGCGCAGGATGCCAGGGAGATGGACGAGATCGTGGTGACGCTCGACGCACGATGATCATCGACATGCGCCAGGTGCAGGTGTGGTTCAGTGTGCCCTCGGTCTGGTTCAGGAAGTCGTGTATCATTCAACACAGACCGACCGGGCGTGAACCATCCGAACTAGACTGCGGGCGGTTCACAAACCGATCTGGCGCGTCCGACCGCTAGCTCTGCGTCGAGCACATGAGCCACTGCTGACGGATATCCGATGATTTTTCCGACAATCAGGGGCGGCCGCTACCGACCTATTGTTGGCCTTTGGAAGGTCTGCTTTCAGGCTACTGACAGCAGCTCGTCAACAGCCGGCCTCCTGGGTGTATGCTTTAGCCCACCAGCACGTGCAGGTTCTGGTCGATGTCCGATACGCCTTCCGAGGCGATCTGCATACTCGCTGAGATCTCGCGCGTCGCCACGGCCTGCTGCTCGACAGCCGAGGTGACGCCAGAGACCGCTTCGCGCACCGAGGTGATCGA
>NZ_LHCD01000072.1:0-4944 GCF_001262595.1 Methylobacterium sp. ARG-1 | reverse complement strand
TCGGGTTGGTGAACGATTTGCGCACCGGTCGGGCCACGCCGGGTCTGCGCGGCGGGAGGGGTCAGCCTTGGACGAGAACGATCCGCACTGGGACGCCGACCCGCTCTGGTACGACCGGGCCGAGGCGGACACGCCGCCGGGCCGGGTGGTGGAGGGTCTGGCGTATCTGGTCCTTCTGGTCCTGGCGGGTGTGGCCTGGGGGGCGCGGGTGTACCGGCTTCCGGACGCGCTGTGGTGCCGGGCGATGGACCGGCTCCGGCCAAGCACGCCCGGACCGCGCCGGTCCTGAGATCCCGTCGCGTCCGGAAGGCTCAATTCTAGCCGGCCGGTACCTGTGATTGCGGTTGCCCGACCTGGCAGCGCGAAGCTTCACGGGTCCTCTTCGTCAGCCGTCGCGATTCCGGAGTTGATGGGTTGGATGGGCCAGCATCCTATCTGACGGGTCGCCCGGTGCCGGTCCGGAATTCCCCGGCATGCGCCTCGGCGCGACGGCGTCGATGTGCCGCTCCGAAACGTGTCACGGTTGCGCCGGCCTGACGGCGGGCGTCAGCGTCGGGCGCAGATCGCCCGGGCCTTCATCGCAACCGGTATCGCGCCCATCGTGAAACAGTAGATGCTGCTCTCGTCCATCGCGGGACGCTCGCCGCCGCTGCAGGTGCCGTTCACGGCAAATTCCTCCGTGGTGCAGGTCGCGACACATCGCCCGCCCGCCGTGCAGTCCTCGACCTGCACCCGTAGCGCAATGGCGGCGCCCGGCTTGCCCTCGGGCCCGGCCGGTCCTGCAGGACCCCGCTCACCTGCCAGGCCTTTCGCACCGGTCTGCCCGATCGGTCCGGGCGGACCGACGGGACCGGCCGGGCCCGGCTCACCCTTCGCACCGCGCTCGCCTTGCGGTCCCTCGGGGCCCTGCTGACCGGCGGCACCCTGCGGACCGCGCGGGCCGACCTCGCCCTTCGATGTGTTCGCCGCCAGCATCACGGGGATCGGAGCGGACGGCACGGCCGCGGCCTGCTTCACGGCGGCAGGACGGGCGCAATAGCCGACCACCGCCTGCCGGCTGAGCGAGTCCGATTTCAGCGTCACCACGCAGGTTTCCGGATGGTAGGGGATCCGGAACGCGAAGCGGCCATCCTGATCCGCCCGCGTGTCGAACTTGTCGTCGAGGACGATCCTGGCCGCTCGGGGCGGGGCCAGGGTGCCGAAGACTCGAAGGTCGCCATTCGAGATCATCGCCATGTCCACGGCGATGTCGCCCGCGGCCTGCGCCGCGGACGCCAGGATGCAGAACCCCAAGACCAGAACCGATCGCCGAGCCATTTGGGAATCCCCCGCACCGTCCCGGCCAGGGTATAGCGGCCTGTCGCGCCGCTCTATCCGTCCATGAGGTACGTATTTCGGCGCATCTGCATGCGATTCGCACCTCGTCGTACTGCAAAGGAACCACACGGACTGCGCCGAAAGACGGGTCCGGGCATTGCTATCGGCAAAGCGGCCGACGGCGGGCGCGCCTATCCTGCGCCGGGGCCGTCAGGGCCGCCATCACAAGACGGCGCTGCCATCGTCTTAGCGCGATATCACGAGACGATATTGAGGTACCGCGCTGCGATGTAGGCGGACGCCAGCGCGACAGCGACGCCCGCCCCGCCGAGACCGATGCCGAGCCAACGGTCGAAGACGGCCGCATCGCTGTCGGCATCGCGCACCGCGCAGGAGACGCAATAGGTCGTGCCCGCCCGGATCGTCTGGCCGCAGGTCCGGCAGGTGGTACGGGCCAGCGGCATCGGTCTCTCGTTCGGCATCGAGCGGATGCAACGCGCGTTCGGTATCGGCGCATCGAATTCTAGACGCGTGCGGGCCGGGAGTCAGGAGGCGGCCGACCCGCGCCTGCGCGCTCCTCAGCCATGCCGTCGACGATCGTGTCAGGCCGTCTTCCTGCGCCCGCGTCCCTTCGCCTCGGTCCCGCTCCCGCCGTCATCGGGCTCGGCTTCGCTCGCGCCGGGTCGTCCCAACCCGATCGCCTTTGCGAGCGCGGATCGCCGTTCGGCATAGTCGGGCGCGACCATCGGGTAATCTCGCGGCAGCCCCCACTTCTCCCGGTAGCTCTCCGGCGTCAGGCCGCGACCGGTGAGATGCCGTTTCAGCGTCTTGTAGTGCTTTCCGTCCTCGAAGCTGATCAAGGCATCGCGGCTCACAGAGCGTCGGATCTCGGCAGCCGAGGGCTTCTCGACGGGGGAACTCGCAATGGGCGCAACCTCTCCCTGCGCGGCCGCCTGTATGGCTGCGTGGACGCTCATGAGTAGCTTCGGCAGGTCGGTGACCTGAACATGATTGTTAGAAACATAGGCGGCCACGATGCTCGCCGCCAAATGCCGGACATCGAGCTGCCGCGCTTCGAGATCGTCGTTCATCGCTCACTCCTGACGGCATGACTGGCATCACATCTCAGCTTCTCTACGAGGGACGCAATATTCCGTTCCGAATTTCTGAAGCGGAATTTATTGAGCGTTAACGATGCATCTCTCAGCGTGCCGAATGGCGAAGAAATCGTTAATGTACGGAAATAAATCAGTATTCGATTCAGATCGCACGGATTTTGCGGTTTATTGCATTGTTTATTCAGGTGTTATTGATGAATTTTATACGGCAGACACAAGTGAGTGCGCGAATTAATTATTGGTTCTTCGTGGCGATCAACACAGTACTTTTGATGAAGCTTCAATAAAATAAAGATAGTGATAGTTCGGATCGACAGCATTAATGTAGCGCAATGATCTACTGCATCGATATTGACATTATTGTCTACATTTCGCAACCCTGGATCAAGATAGCTCATCGAATCAGAGACAATGATTTTTGCTCACGGTGCAAGCGCCTGCTCTCGCGTGGACATCCTCGGACTCGGTTGAGGAGCCTGTCGCGAGACCTCGCCCACCGGATTGTGCCGTTCGCTCGGCGTGATCAGGCGCCCGATCCCAGCATCCCCTGGACGTGCTGCCGGACCGAATGCCGTCCTGTGCTAAGCCTGCGGCTTCCCCAACGAGTCGCCGACCGATGTTGACCCGCCGCACGCTCCTATCCCGGCCGACCTGGATCGCCGCCTGCGCGGCGGCCGGAAGTCTGGCGGGCGCGGGCTACGCGACGGCCGTCGAGCCGCACCGGGTGCAGGTCACGCGGTATCGCGTATGCCCATCCCGATGGCCGGCGGGTCTGACGATGCGGGTCGCCGTGCTCACGGATTTCCACGCCCATCCCCGCTGCATGGGCGCAGATGCGATCGCCGATGTCGTGGCACGCACCAATGCCCTGGCCCCCGATCTCACGGTGCTGCTCGGCGATTACGGCTCCCAGCATCCGGGTGCGGTCCCGTTCGAGGTGGTGGCCGATCGTCTGCGCGGCCTGCACGCGCCGAAGGGCGTCTACGCCATCCAGGGGAACCACGATTGGGGCGACGATCCTGTGGCGCTCCGGCGCGGCCACGGCCCGACGCGGGCCGAGCGCGCGCTGCGGGCGGCCGGTATCGCCGTCCTGGAAAACGCCGCCATCCGTCTCGATGTCCCCGGTCCGGTCTGGCTGGCGGGCCTCGAGAGCGAGGCGACGCCGGGCCGCGCCAAGGCACCGGATCGCCTCGACCGGCAACGGTCCGAGATCCTCGCCCAGGCTCTCCGCAACGTGCCCGCCGAGGGGGCCGTCCTCCTGCTGGCGCATGAGCCGGATCTGTTCGCGACCGGCCTCGACCCGCGGGTCGCGCTCACGCTGTCCGGCCACACCCATGGCGGCCAGGTGCGGATCCTGGGGTGGTCTCCCTGGATCCCGTCGCGCTACGGGCTGCGCTATGCGTACGGGCACATCGTCGAGGCACAGCGCGACCTGATCGTGTCGGCTGGCCTCGGCTCGCATTTTCTGGCCGGTCGGCCGTTGCGGCTCGGCGCGCCGCCCGAGATCGTGGTGGTGGATCTTGGACGTCCGGACGACGCTGAGACCGAAGCGGATGGCTTGGCCAGCCGCAGCAACGCGGTGTGATCGATCGATGGCCGGACGCTCGCGCTGTGCGGCCCTCACCACTCGATACCGTCCAATCGCATCGCAATCCGATGATAAAGTCCGATTGCGCAAAATAAGTGCAGGCTCTCCACTGTAGAGAGCGCGGAGAGCCATTATATTGCCAGATCTGCACCGATCTGTACGCCCGGTGAGGAAACGTCAAGCTTTCGCCTGCACGACATTGCATCGACGCTTTTGAGAGGACACGATCATGCACTGGACGGCCGTGATCCTCGCCGCCTACGCGGCCGGCCTGGTCGAGTTCTGGCGTCTGTGCCGCGCGGCCCCGCTGATGGCCGATGACACGCCTGTTCCGTATCCCTTCGACGCGGAGTCAGCTGAGCATCCACGTCATCGCCCAGCCTAGGATACCGATCCAGCCGACCACGACCAGCAGCACCACGACCAGGATCGCGGTCGAGCCGTGGCGCGCGAACAGACGCTGACCCAGGCTCCGTTCCTGGGTGGTCGGACTCGTGTCACGCGGTAACGTCGTCATGGGCCGAACCCTCGCTCTCCGCTGTGAAGTCCTGGGCTTTGCAGGGGGTTCCGGGGAGATTGCCGGTGAAGCCGCGCGGGGCCCCGGCATCAGGTGACGGGCGGATCTCAGGACCGACGCGGTCCGGGCGTGCTTGGCCGGAGCCGGTCCATCGCCCGGCACCACAGCGCGTCCGGAAGCCGGTACGCCCGCGCCCCCCAGGCCACACCCGCCAGGACCAGAAGGACCAGATACGCCAGACCCTCCACCACCCGGCCCGGCGGCGTGTCCGCCTCGGCCCGGTCGTACCAGAGCGGGTCGGCGTCCCAGTGCGGATCGTTCTCGTCCAAGGCTGACCCCTCCCGCCGCGCAGACCCGGCGTGGCCCGACCGGTGCGCAAATCGTTCACCAACCCGAGCCGGCCG
>NZ_LHCD01000071.1:0-5474 GCF_001262595.1 Methylobacterium sp. ARG-1 | reverse complement strand
AGGCCTGTACGTCAACCTGGAGCGCGGCACCCGCAACCAGGGCGCCCTGGTGGTCAACGCCGCCAACAACTTCCCGGTCGCCTACAGCAACGTCGGCCGCCGCGACGACGAGTTCGCCGTGGTCCGCGCCGGCCTGAACTACAAGTTCGGCTCGTACTAAGACCCAGGACGCTCCCGGCCTCCGGGCCGGGAGCGTTCCGGATGGACGAGGGCCTCCCCAGGCTCCACGCCCGACCGGCCGTTTCGCCTCGGCACCCCAGCCCGATCGGGCTGGACGCTCAGGTCAGCACAAAGCCCCGGATGCCCATGGCGCCCGGGGCTTTGTGCTGTTTTGTGGAGAGGAGACCTGCGTTCCCCGTGCCGCCTCACCCGCGCCAGGGCGAATGGCGGATCACGCTGCAGAAGTTTCCGGCGTGGAAATGCGGCTCCTTGTCGGCGATCACATCGGCCTTGACGTTGCCGAAGGTCGTGCCCGGCTTGTGCCGGATTCCCTCGTAGAAGGCCTGGATGATATCCTCCTTGAAATGCGGGGGCCGGGGATGCGCGCGCACGACGGCCTCGCGCTCGGCGTCGCTGTACTGGGCGTAGGTCAGCCCGAGCACGTCCATCTCGACCCCGGCGGTGACCAGGGCGACCACGGGATGCATGTGCTGCGGGATGCCCGGCGTGGTGTGCAGCGCGACGGCGGCCCACACCGTGTCGATATCGGCCTGGGCGATGCCGTGGCCGCGCAGGAAGTCCCGGGCCGCGTTGGCGCCGTCGACCTCGAAGCGCTCGGTCGCGCTGCTGTGCTGCGGCGTCAGCCCCATGTCGTGGAACATCGCGCCGACATAGAGCAGCTCCGGATCGTAGCTCAGGCCGCGCTGCTTCCCGGCCAGGGCACCGAAATAGTAGACGCGGCTGGAATGGTGGAAGAGCAGCGGCGATTCCGTATCCCGGACGAGCTCGGTCACCGCGCGGGCGAGCGTGCTGTCGGGAATGGCGACGCCGTCGATGGGATGAGCCATGGCGTTCACTCCTTGCTGACCCCGGGAGATTAGCGCCCCGCGTTACGTCCGGAGTTGACGGAACACGTCCCAGGCGGCCAAATCGCGCGTCCGGCGGACGTGAGGGCGTGCACCGTGGAGCGGAGACTCGTGATCGTCGCGGCACCGGGCGTGCAGATGCTTGACGTCTCCGGCCCGCTGGACGTGTTCGCGGAGGCGAATGTCCAGGCCGGTCGCGCCGTCTACCGGACCGAGATCGTGTCCGCGCAGGCCACCACGATCGCGACCTCGTCCGGCGCGCGGCTGCTCGCGGACCGGACGATCTTCGACGCCGATCCCGGTGCCCCCGACACGGTGCTGGTGGCGGGATCGCCCGATGCGCCGCATCGGCGTCCCTCCGCCGCCCTTCTCGCCTGGCTTCGACGCACGGCGCCAGCGGCCCGGCGTTTCGGCTCGGTCTGCACCGGCGCCTTCGCGCTGGCCGAAGCCGGGCTGCTGGACGGGCGCCGGATCACCACCCATTGGGCGGCGGCCGACGCCCTGGCCCGACGCTACCCCGCGATCCGGGTCGAGCCGGACGCGATCCAGGTCCGCGACGGCCCGGTCTGCACCGCGGCCGGGGTGACGGCAGGCCTCGACCTGGCGGTGGCCCTGGTCGAGGAGGATCTCGGTCGGGAGCTGGCCAAACGCGTCGCCGCGCAGCTCGTGATGTTCTTCAAGCGCCCCGGCGGACAGATGCAGTTCAGCCGCAGCGGCGTGACCGAACCGTCGGGCCGGGCGGTGCTCCAGGAGGTCCAGCGCTGGATCGCGGCCGCCCCCGCGGAGGACCACAGCGTGGCCCGGCTGGCCGAACGGGCCGGCCTCAGCCCCCGGCACTTCGCGCGGCTGTTCCGGAGCGAGGTCGGCATGACCCCGGCCGACTGGGTCGAGGCCGCCCGGGTCGCGGCGGCGCGGCGCCGCCTGGAAGCGGAGGGCCTCTCCCCTAAGCAGGTCGCCGCCCTGACGGGCTTCGCCAACGCCGACACCCTGCGCCGGGCCTTCGTGCGCCACGTCGGCATCACCCCGGCCGAATTCCGCAGGCGGAACGGCGTGGGGTGAGGGACGCGGTCCTTACAAGCTTTCATGATGGAGGCTTGCATCGGTGGCGCTGAAGTGGGTGGCGTCGCCGTCTCGTTCGAGATTGGGCACGCCCTCGGCCGTTCATCGCACTCGTGATGGACTGGCCTGGGGCGCCCGAACGCGTCCACCCGGCAGCCGGGCGGGCCAGCCGGTGACGGATGCCCCCGGGCGGACGCCGCGCAGCCTCGGAAGCTGCGCGTCAGCCGATTCAGGAGGCTGCGAGACCCTGCAGGTCTCCTCGATCTCCGGCGCCGTCTACCGGGGCCGGGGATCGGCCGGGAATGGGCAAGCGCTCACAGGGTCGGCCTGCCGACGGCGCGAAGCCGTTACCGGCGGTTCGTCAGGCTGAAGAGGGCGAAGCCGGCCAGCGCGGCGAGGCCGAGGGCGAGGGAGCGGTTGCCGTGCAGGAAGTCGACCGCCTGCTCGCCCGCCTGGCGCAGATCGTTGCCCAGCGGCGAACCGGTCAGGATGCGCTCGGCCCGATCCCGGTTCTCCTCACGGGTGTTGATCGAGACCGCGAACACGTCGCCACGCCGCTCGATGTCGATGCTGTTGCGCGCAAACCCTGCACGGGCGAGGCGGTCGCGCGCCGATCGCGCGGCCTTCAGGGAGGGGACCGTTACCGAAGCCAAGGTGCTGTCCGACATCATGTTCTCCGTGCCGCGGGGCGGACCTCGTCGGGGTCGACCGCGCTCCTAGAAGGACTAACCCCGCTGCGGCCTTCGGGGTCCGTGGCCACGCGCCCCGGCCCGCAACCCCTGCGCGATGGCAGCGCCTCACCACCTCACTGACCGGAGGAGGTTTGGCGCCGAGATCCCGGTCCGAGGCGCAATGGATGTGGCCTCGCTGCGCGCGGCACCGAGGATCCCCGCGGAGGCGTCGCGCGGTTACGCACCGGAGCCCGGCGCAGGGCCATGTTCAGATGGGCCGATCGCCGTCTAGGATCGGCGCGCGATGGATACGAAAGCCGAGGATGTCCTGAGTGGGCTCGCGCCGCTGCTGCGCGTGCGCCCACACTTGGACGATGTCTGCCGCTTCGGCGGAGCCTGGGCCGCCATCCATGAGCCCGAGCCGGCCGGGCAGGCGTATTTCCACATCGTCACGCGCGGCCACGCGACGCTGCAGCGGCCGGGATCTGAGCCGTTGCACCTGGCCGCCGGGGATATCCTGCTTCTGCCGCGCGGTGACGCGCACACGATGCGCAACGCGGGACCGGACGCGCAGCCACCTGTGCCGGTCGGCGTCCGGCATCACGGCGCGCTCCGGTTCAAGACCAGCCTCGGCACCGAGCCGGATGTCGAGCTGGTCTGCGGCCGCCTGCGGTTCGAAGCGGCGCCCCAGAGCCTGATCGTGGCCGCGTTGCCGGATCTCGTCGTGCTGCGCGTCGGCGAGCAACCGCTCTCCACCCGCTTCCACCCCCTGCTGGTGGGGATCCGCGAAGAGCTGAGCGACCCGCAGGCGGGGGCGGTCGCCATCGCCGAGAACCTGGCCAGCGCGCTGTTCATGCTGATGCTGCGCGCCCACCTCGAAACCGCGGCCCCGGCAGAGGGTGTGCTGCGCCTTCTCGGCCAACGGATGACGGCCCAGGCGGTGCTCGCCATGGTCGGCGATCCACGCCGTGCCTGGACGCTGGACGAACTCGCCTCCGCGGCAACGGCATCCCGGGCGAGCCTCGTGCGGGCCTTCCGCAAGGCGGCCGGCGTCGCGCCGCTGGAGTTCCTGACGGACCTCCGGCTCGGGCTGGCCCATCACCGGCTGCGGACCCGGCCGATCCCGCTGGATCGCCTCGCCGACGAGGTGGGCTACCAATCCGCGGCCGCGCTGAGCCGCGCCTTCCTGCGCAAGTACGGACTCCGCCCCGGGCAGGCGCGCCACGGCGAGCACGCCGCGGCGTCAGCTTGATCCCCGCGGTCATCCGCTTGCGCCGGCCGGTCATCGAGGACGGGACGGCCGCCGACTACCTTCCGTGCCATCACACAGGAGGTCGTCATGCACATGATGGATTGGAACACCTACCGGCAGCAGGTCACGGCCGGCGTCGGGCATTTCGCCAAGCTCAGCCCTGACACGATCCGGGGCTACGGCGCCCTGAGCACGGCCGGCCAGAAGACCGATCAGCTCGATGCCAAGACCCGCGAGCTGATCGCCGTGGCCGTCGCGATCACGCTGCGCTGCGACGGCTGTATCACGGTCCACACCGACGCCGCGCGCAAGCTCGGTGCGACGGAAGCCGAGATCGCCGAAGCGCTCGGCGTCGCCACCAGCGTCAACGCGGGAGCCGCCGTCGTCTACGCGACGCGCGCCCTCGATGCCTATGCGGCGTCTTCCGAAGCCTGACCTCACATTCTCCCCTCGCGCGAAGGAATCGTGTCATGAACACGCACATCCGGCAGGTCTTCGGTCTGGTGTCCGGACCGGGCTCGAACCGCATCGGCCTTCAAGCCATGCGGCTGGCCATCGCGGTCATCTTTCTCTGGATCGGCGCTCTGAAGTTCGTGCCCTACGAGGCCGACAGCATCACGCCGTTCGTCGCCAACAGCCCGGTGATGTCATTCTTCTACGCCCATCCCGATCAATACGCGCAGCACCTCACCCACGAGGGGGAACTCAAGCTGGCGGAGCGGACTTGGCAGGCGGCCAATCACACCTACGCGTTCTCACGCGGCCTCGGGACCGTCGAGCTGCTGATCGGCGTGCTCGTCCTGGTCGGGATGGTGTCGCGGCGCCTCGGGCTGGCCGGCGCGGTGCTGGCCTTCCTCACGCCGGTCGTGACCCTCTCGTTCCTGGTCACCACGCCGGAGGCGTGGGTCTCGGCTTTGGGCGACGCCCAGCACGGCTTCCCGTACCTGTCGGGTGCCGGCCGGCTCGTCCTGAAGGATGTGACGCTGATGGCCGGCGCGTGGCTCGTGCTCGCCGACAGTGTGCGGGCCGTGCTCGACCATGACGCCCGGCGGCTCCAAGCCGCGACCGGTTTCAGCCTCGCGAGGAACGCGGCTTCGCGGTCGCTCTGAGCCGCGTAGCAACGAAAACACCCCGGGCGCGCGAGCGCCTGGGGTGTCGCCGACCTCGCGGCCGGTGTGATCGGGCTGGGGATGCGAAGGTTAACAGGGTGGCTGCCCCCGCTGCGCAGCAGGCGAGGCGGAGGACCAAAAGGCCCTCGTCCATCCGGAACGCTCCCGGCCCGGAGGCCGGGAGCGTCCTGGGTCTTAGTACGAGCCGAACTTGTAGTTCAGGCCGGCGCGGACCACGGCGAACTCGTCGTCGCGGCGGCCGACGTTGCTGTAGGCGACCGGGAAGTTGTTGGCGGCGTTGACCACCAGGGCGCCCTGGTTGCGGGTGCCGCGCTCCAGGTTGACGTACAGGCCTTCG
>NZ_LHCD01000070.1:0-6129 GCF_001262595.1 Methylobacterium sp. ARG-1 | reverse complement strand
GAGTGCCTACGCCAGGAGATTTTCTACTCGCTGAGAGAAGCACAGGTCGTGATTGGCCTATGGCAGAACACCTACAACCGTGTCCGGCCGCATTCGTCGCTGGGCTACCGGCCGCCCGCGCCTGTCAGCTTCCCGGATCCGGCCTACCGGCTACCCATGGCCACTACCATGCAGTAGCCTCGCAACTAGCCCGGTCCAAAATACCGGTCAGGTCAGACTGTGCACTACGACCCCTGTGGACGGCGTGAAATGCCCCTGATCGGTCAAGGTTTGAGGGCGAGCGTGATGCGCGCGCAACCGAACTGGCAACCACATGCTCGCCTGTCCCCGCGCCTTCGTTCGCTACCATCGCGAAGGCCTCGCTGCGCTCGTCTCCTCGACCGTGTTTTTGGCGGGTGCGCTCTCGTTGTTTTGGGCGATTGGGTGAGGCTACCGAGCCGAGCATAGACGAGATGAGTGCTACGCTTTCTTCAACATCGGCGGCGCACTGCCGCCTCCATACCGATCCGGCCCGAGCACCGCTTCTTTTACCCCATCGACTGGCGTGAGCTGTCGATGGCGATCCGCTTTGGCCGGGCGCAGGGCCGCTGCGAGGGCTGTGGGCGACCGCATGGGCAGATGGTCTACCACCTCGGCGATGGCGCTGGTGGGACGCCACGCCAAGGCCTGCCGCTGGCGCGATGGATGGGGACGCCGGATCCGGGTCAGATCGAGTACTGACATCCTCGCCCGCGCTCGTCGGCCCCATGTCGTCCTAGCGGCGGCGCATCGCGATCACGACACGGCCAACAACGCGGACGCCAGCCTCGCGGCCTTCTGCCAGCGCTGCCACATGATCCACGACCGGCCAGAGCATCAGCGGCGGCGCTGGCGCAGGCTGTTCCGCAGAAAAGCGATCGGTGATCTGTTCGGTGGGCCCTACGCATGAGGTTAGGACAAAAAAATTGTTCTTGAGCTGTTAGCTATAATGCGCCGCTATCTGCCATCAACGCAGCAGGCTCACTACCATGCAATCTATGTGGAGGGTCGGTCCAGATCGTCGGCGCGGGCGACGTTTCATTGGCGATCACGACGACCCGCACCTTGCGATCTGGTCTCTCGTAATTACCCGGATGCAGGATGTGGGCAGCGGCGAGCAGCCCAAATGCAGCAACCGCGGTCGTCGCAAGCGTGGATTTGTAGTGTTCCATGGGTGTGGAACAGACGGTCAAGCTTGCCGTTCCGCCCACTCTTGCGGGATAGCTAATCGTGAATTTACGACCGCTGTACCGGCAGGCTTGCCCGGCCAATGCCAAGCCTGACGGGACCGCCTGGCAAGCCCCCGCGGGCCGAGTGACCCGCGAGCTCGATGGTTTAGCAGTTATCGTCGCCGGGCTTCACGGGCTGACCCTCGGGGGCCTTCTTCTCACCCTTGTCTGCCATCGTGCCTGCGCCGGCATTGGTCATCGCACCAACGGTACCGGGGGACTCCCCCTTCGCCCCGGGCGTCACCTTCGCGGTCAAGCCACCTTCGACGTTCGAACTGGTGTCTTTCGTCGTGGGGCCATTCGTGCTGGTGGTCGTGCCGACCTTGCAGGGGGCGGCGAAGGACGTCGACGCCGTCAGCGCGAGAATAGCGGCGGCGCCGGTCAGCATAGCAATGCGGTGCATGTTTCCTCCTAACGTGTACGGGAGGAAGGCGCAACGGCGCATCATAGTTCCGTCGCCAGCATCATCACGTGTGCGACTGCCGGCTGCCCCTACCTCGCTTCGCTGGACGAGATGTAGACTTCGAAGGAGCACACCGATAGGTTCGGGGCTTTCTTCGGACAGCCGGGTAAGGACGCGCCGGCCGCACGTAATGGAGGAAGACAGCGACCGGCGCGCTGGCGATCGGAAGTGTGAGGGCACTCAACCGCTGCAAGATGCAACGCACCCAAACATCCAGAGATCCGGGCCATAGGCCGGCGTCTGCGGTCTCCAGTCCCGCCGCCGCACCGCCCCTCACGCGACTGCCCGGCCAAGGCTTCACGGGCGGGCCGCGAGGAACTAGCCCGGAGCACGCCTGTCGTCGCGAGCTTGCCCGTCGCACGCTTTTGCGGTGTCGCGGGCACCTCAAGAACGGCTGGCCGAGAACCAGCGGTATTGTAACCCATGTTACTTTCAACGCAGAATTCATAGCCCCTGCAACCGGATGATAGCCGCGTATTTTGCCGCCCATAAGACACAACAGCTTTAATTAACTGACCAAGCTTAGATTGTAGGCCTCGGAGCTTGGTATGCGATCAGTTTATACGTGCCTGACCCAGGCGCACGATCATGGGCTGATCCTGCTCGCTGCAGGCGTCTGCATCGTCGGGGTCTACGGCTCGTTTTCCGTGGCGACTCATGCGGCGCGCTCCGAAGGCCGCGCGGCTGCGGTTTGGGCGTGTGCTAGCATCATAGCCTCGGGCTGCACCGCCTGGGCCACCCACATGATCGGCCTCCTGGCTTTTCGTCCAGGCATGCCTGCGGGGTTCGATCCCTATCTGACCGCCTTGTCGCTGCTGGTGGCCATCGCGGGGATCGGGATCAGCGTCGCCTTGGCGATCGGCCAGCGCAGTCGCGTCTATCGCTTCCTGATCGGCCTCCTCCTCGGCGCCAGCGTCGCCGCGCTGCATTACCTCGGCGAAGCATCCTATGTCGTCGCCGGCACGGTCGCGTGGGATCCACAACTGCTGGCCCTTTCTATCCCCACGAGCTTGCTCGTGTTCGGCACCGCCATGGTCGTGACGGGAGAGCGCCGCCGCGACCTCCGACGCGCTGGCGCGCCTCTGCTGATCGCCGCCATCGGCATCCTGCATTTCTGCGGGATGGCGGCGATGACGCTCACCTTCGATCCGGCGCGCCTGCTGCCCCCCGAGGCGGTCCCGCCGGAGCTGATGGCGCCCGTGGTGGCAGGCGTATCCGTCGGCCTGCTGGCCTTGGCGTTGGTCGGCCTGCGCCTGACCCTGAATTTCCGCGCGCAGGTCCGGCGGGACCAGGAACGACTGCGCGAGTTGGCCAGTCTCGCGGTCGAAGGACTGGCCGTCTGCGACGGTACGGTGATCACGACCGCCAACCGGAGCCTAGAACGTCTCTCGGGGCTAGGCGCCGGCGCGCTGAACGGCCGCGACCTGCTCGGGCTGTTTCCGGGGCTCGACGTCACCGCGCTGCCTGAGCGCGAGGAGCGCGAGGCGGAGCTGATTGGTGCCGACGGACAGCGCGTGCCAGTGCGCGTCCTGCGCAGCGATGTCCGGCTGGGCGGCAAGCCGCAGACTGTGCTGGCCATCCGTGACCAGCGGGAGCGCCTGCAGACAGAGTCCCGGATGCGCCTGCTGGCCTTCTCTGACGCGTTGACCGGCCTACCCAACCGAGCTCATTTTCAAGATCTGGTCGCGCTGCACGCAGCCTCATACCGCGAGCACGGACGCGCCTTCGCGATCCTTATGCTCGACCTAGACCGGTTCAAGTTGGTGAACGACACGCTTGGTCACGGCCTGGGCGACACGCTTCTGCGCAAGACCGCCCAGCGCCTTAAGGCGGCGCTCGGCGTACACGACATCGTCGCGCGCCTCGGCGGCGACGAGTTCGCGGTCCTGCAGGTCGATGTTACCGGCCCTGAGGCCACCGACGCACTGGCGACTCGCATCATCGAGCTGATGGGCCGGCCGTTCCTGATCGACGGCATGCTCGTCAACGTCGGCGCGTCCGTGGGTGCGGCGTTCGCCCCGATGGACGGCATCGATCCAGATCAGCTCCTGCGCAACGCCGACCTCGCGCTCTACAAGGCCAAGGCGGACGGCAAGGGTACGTTCCGGAGGTTCGAACCCGCACTGGACGCACGCATGCAGGCTCGCCGCGGTTTGGAGGCCGATCTGCGACGCGCCATCGTCGTTCAAGAGTTCGAGCTGTACTACCAACCGCTCGTTGACGCGCGCACCGGCCGTATCAACGCCGCGGAGGCGCTGGTGCGCTGGCGTCATCCGGACCGTGGCCTGGTCTCACCCGCCGAATTCATCCCGCTTGCTGAGGAAACCGGTCTGATCGGGCCGTTGGGCCAGTGGGTGCTGCGCATGGCCTGTGCCCAGGCCGCTCAATGGCCGGTGCACATCCGGGTCGCCGTCAATCTCTCGCCCGCGCAATTCCGTGATGTGCGGCTCGCGGACACGGTCAAGGCCGCACTGGCCGCATCCGGCCTTTCTGCGAACCGCCTGGAACTCGAGATCACCGAGGGCGTGCTGCTGGCGGATGAGGAGCGCACGTTAGCCACGCTGACCAAGCTACGAGCGGCTGGCGTCGGCATCTCGATGGACGATTTCGGGACAGGCTATTCCTCCCTCAGCTATCTCCGCCGCTTCCCGTTTGACAAGATCAAGATCGACCAGTCGTTCGTGCGCCAGCTTCCGTCCGATCCGGAGAGTGCCGCGATCGTGCGAGCGATCATCACCATGGGGACGTGCCTTGGGATGTCTATCACGGTGGAGGGGGTCGAGACGGCAGAGCAGTTCGCCTTCACGACCGGGGAAGGATGCGATCAGGTGCAGGGCTACCACGTCAGCCGCCCGCTGCCGCTCAGCGAGTTTCTGTCGTTCGTCGATGCGCGCGAGGCTGCATGACACCGCCGGACAATGCCGACCTGTTCCGCTTGGTCTATCGGAGCCGCAGCGCAATCGCCGGTGACGCTGAGGCGATGCAGCAAACCATCGACGCGGTGGTAGCCGCCTCACAGCGCAGCAACGCCCAGGCCGGCGTCACGGGGACGCTGATGTTCACTGGGCTGTTCTTCGTGCAGGCTCTGGAGGGGTCGGCTGCAGCTGTCGAGGCGATCTTCGATCGGATCTGCTGCGACCTACGCCATACCGGCCTAGAGGTGATCGAGTGCGGTCCGGTGCTGGAGCCGAGCTTTGGCAACGGCGCGATGACCTACCTCGTGCCAGATGTTGTTGCCGGAGCGCTGCTGGACCGCATGGGAGTTGAGGTCGAGCTCGCTGACGCCGCAGCAGCCGCGATGAAGCTTATGGCTGCTCTGGTTCGAACCGGATCACGCGCGAACGAGCCAGTTCAGAACTTCGCAGCCTGATAAAATCCGAGCGCTGGTTCTGCGTTTGCCATGTCGAACGCCGGCAGACTCTCACCGCATAGCTCAGCCAGCTCCATCGCCCGCGCGAATCCTCATTCGGCCTAATCGGTCGAGGTCACCAGCCGCTTGCCGGCGGCTCTTCGACGGTGCCGCTGCATGCCAATCGTTGGCGTGCTACGAACGCGATGCCCGCCCGCGGGACACGACATGTCGGTCGGGCGGCACGGTTAAGTCAACGTTGCCGCCGTTCCTAGGCTGGCTCGCGCATCAGATGCCGCTACGATGGTCTGCAGCCCACACGCGGCAGACACCGTGAGAGACTGACCTGACCGGCTGGCTTTGGACCGGGCTGATTGAGAGGATCAGCCTGGATCAGAGGAGTTGGGAATGAAGCGAGGACGGAGGCCGAGCGCGGAGCAGGTCGTGCTGATGCTGCGCCAGATCGAGGTACAGACGGCGCAAGGCAAGAGCATCGCCGTCGCGTGCAAGGAGGCGAATGTCTCCGAGCAGAGCTACTACCGTTGGCGCAAGGAGTATGGCGGCCTGAAGGTCGATCAAGCCAGGAAGATGAAAGATCTGGAACACGAGAACGCTCGGTTGCGCCGCCTCGTGGCCGATCTGTCCTTGGAGAAGCAGGTGCTGGCGGACGTCGCCTCGGGAAACTTGTAGCCCCCGAGCGACGCCGGCAGGCGGTCGACGGTATCCGAGCCAAGTACGGCCTCTCGGAACGTCACGCCTGCCGGATCGTCGGCCAGCATCGGGGTACGCAGCGCTACGTGCCCACCCTGCCGGCCGACGAGGATGCGCTGACCCGAGCCATCGTCGCCTTAGCGTCCGAGTATGGGCGCTACGGCTACCGCCGCGTGACGGCTCTGCTGCAAGCAGACGGGTGGCGGGTGGGCAAGGATCGGGTTCAGCGCATCTGGCGTCGCGAGGGGCTGAAGGTCCCCAGCCGACATAGACCCCGCAGCCGGCTCTGGTTGAACGACGGCTCGTGCGTGCGGCTGCGGCCGCTTCACCGCAACCACGTCTGGAGCTTCGATTTCGTG
>NZ_LHCD01000007.1:0-175451 GCF_001262595.1 Methylobacterium sp. ARG-1 | reverse complement strand
CCCCCAGGCCACACCCGCCAGGACCAGAAGGACCAGATACGCCAGACCCTCCACCACCCGGCCCGGCGGCGTGTCCGCCTCGGCCCGGTCGTACCAGAGCGGGTCGGCGTCCCAGTGCGGATCGTTCTCGTCCAAGGCTGACCCCTCCCGCCGCGCAGACCCGGCGTGGCCCGACCGGTGCGCAAATCGTTCACCAACCCGAGCCGGCCGGGCCTCAGCGCTCGCCCGGCAGCGGCCGCAGCAGCGCCCCGAGCAGGAAGCCGAGCTGGCCGCAGATCAGCAGCGCCGCCCCGCGTCGCAGCCCGCCGCCCACGCTCAGGTGATGCACGTGGAACCCGTAGGCCAGCTCGACCGCCACCACCGGCAGGAACACCGGCAGGCCCCAGACCGAGCCGAACCGCCCCAGACCCAGCCCGAGCAGCGCGTTCAGCAGAAGACCCTTCATGGCGATCTCGTCGCGACCTCTCGGGCGATGCGACCTCTCGGGCGGTCCCGGCCCGCACCCGCCGGAGCCGGACCGATCCCGGCCGGCCCCCGCGCGTCCCGCGGCGCGGCGGCCGCGTTACTTGCTGCCGCGCTGGGCGAGCACGGCCGGGACGGTGCGCAGCATGATCGCGATGTCCCGGCGCAGGCTCCACCGGCTGGCATAGTCCAGGTCCAGAGCCACGCGCTCGGCGTAGCTGGTGTCGGACCGGCCCGAGACCTGCCACAGCCCGGTGACGCCCGGCGGCACCGCAAAGCAGGTGGCGAACGCCCGGCCGTAGCGGGCGACCTCGGCCTGGACGATCGGGCGCGGCCCGACCAGGCTCATCTCGCCGCGCAGCACGTTCCACAGCTGCGGCAACTCGTCGAGGGAGGTCTTGCGCAGCACCTGGCCGATGGCGGTGATGCGCGGGTCGTCGCTGAGCTTGTGCGTGGCCGCCCATTCCGCCCGGGCCCGGGGGCTGGCGGCCAGATGCACGGCCAGCACCGCCTCGCCGTCGGTGACCATCGAGCGGAACTTCAGGCAGCCGAAGCTGCGCCCGTCCCGGCCGAGCCGGGTGTGCCGGAAGATCGGCGCCTTGCGGTCGCCGGCCCAGACCAGGGCGGCGATCAGCAGCATCAGCGGCAGCAACAGGAACAGCGCGGTCGCCGCGACCCCGATGTCGAGACCGCGCTTGGCCGCCCAGTCCAGCCGAAGCCCCCGGGCCACGAACGGCGTCTCCGGCAGAACCGCCTCCGCCACGGCCTCCGCAGCCTCGCTCACCTGATCCACAATCTGATCGGCCACATCGGACATCTCAACCCTATGGTGCGGCGCAGAGGCGCCCGTGGATGTGGGGGATTCGGCATGACCCTGCATGGTCTCAGATCCTCGTTTGAGGCCAATGGCGGGTGGTTAATGATTAGTTAGTGCCGGGCTTATAGACGCCAATTAAGGGGCTGACAAGGCGGTAGCTATTTTATTTACCGTACCTAAACAGGTTAGCTTTGTAAAAAAGTGCATATTGAACGGGGATTAAGCCGCCATAGGCGGGGTTGTCGCGCAAACCTCACGTTCAGTAGTTGATACTGAATCCCCGGCGCAGTCCGTCCGAAACAACGGACCGGACAACAACTTACGCAGCATTCGATTGTGCGCCGCACAAGCGGAATCCGCACACGCTGCTGGCGGCCTTGAAGCGTGGCCACGACGGGTCGGGCGCTCATGGTGCAGCGCCGAACCCCCAAACGAACAACCTGCCAAAACCGTTGCATCGCGAAGGAACGGAAATTCGCCATCCGACACGGCGCGCGTCGGACAGCCCTATCGCGGGGGGCGCGACTGGGCCGAGCGACGCAGCGCTCCAGAAAAGGACCGTTCCAGCAGCGGAACCAGTGACGACGACGCCCGTATGGCGTGACCGATCAGCGTACCGTCCTGTGCGCGACCGCACCCGGATAAGGCTGTACCGGTCACACGAAAGTGCGAGCCTTCGGCCATATGGCGCATGTCAGCCATGCGAATACCGAATTCGGGCGTGTAGCTCGCTAAAACGTCGCTTTTCACATCGAACTTACGCCGCGTTATTGCGAATCCGAAAAGGAGCGGCATGTTGCCGATATGAAGAACGCGGGACCCGCCATGTGTCTATCGCGCCGGTACGGGAACGTGTTTCCGGTCTTTGCGGCGTTGATCGTCTGTATCGCGCCGGCCAAGGCGGATATGCGCATCGATGCCGCCAAGATCACGGCCGGCGACCTGTGGGTCCTGGGCAATACCGGAGAGCCGGAGACGGACATCACCCTCGACGGCCAGTTCCCGCAGCGCACCGATAGCCGGGGCGCCTTCGAGTTTCACGTGGTCTATCATCCGGCCACCTGCATCGCGACGCTGCGGACCCCCAAACAGGTGCGCAGCGTCGTCGTGGGCGAATGCGGCCAGCAGGCGCCGGGGCTTCCCGGACCGCCTGGGCCGCGCGGCGAGGCGGGGACCCGGGGCGAGCCCGGCCCCCGGGGCGCGATGGGACCGCCCGGCCCCCCGGGCGCCGACGGCTCGGTCGGCCCGCCTGGTGAGCGCGGTCCGCCGGGGCCGGAGGGGCCCGTGGGCAGCGCCGGGCCGGCAGGTCCGCCCGGACCACGCGGCCCGCAAGGTGTACCCGGACCGATCGGTAAGGCGGCGCCCCCGAGCCTCGCCGTCAAAGCCAAGCCCTCGCCGACCCGGACGGGCTCGGTGTCCAAGCCCCGCGCGACTCCTCCGCTGCGGGAACCGGCGCCGGGCACCGACGATACGGCCCCGTCGGACCCCGGAGCGGGAGTTTCCGCGGATGATCGCTACTAGCGGCCGTTACGGAGGCGTGCCGGTCCGCGGGGATTCCCGCACGCCGCCGCGGATCGGAAAAGCGGCTTCAGGCAGGCCTCAGGCCTCGCGCTGCGCCCGCCACGCGGCATAGGGCGCCGCGCCCGCGGGGCGGATCTGGCTGAGGCGCATCGGCTGTTCGTCCAGGGGGCGGCACAGCTCCGCGTAGATCGCCGCGCTGCCAGCCCCGTGCTCCTCGGCTTCCTCGGCCGAGAAGGCGAAGTAGCCCTCGCGGAAGCCGGCGAGCCGCATCGCTGCGTGGCACATCGGGCAGGGGCGGCCGCTCGCATACATCACGCAATCGGAGAGGTCGCGGCTGGCCAGCAGCTGGCTGGCCTCGCGCAGCGCCACCATCTCCGCATGGGCGCTCGGGTCGTTGGTGGCGTGCACCGTGTTCGCGGCCCGGACCAGCACCGCGCCGTCCCGCACGATGACCGCACCGTAGGGAGAGCCGCCGGCCCCGACATTCGCCTCGGCCAGCGCGACCGCCTCGCGGATATAGGCTTCGTGCTCGGACATCCCTGCGCCTTTCCCTGAACCCGCGCCCCAACGCGCCGTCGGCCCGGGAGTTCAGAAGGCGTAGCGCACGGTGCAGTACGGCAGGGTCTCGGCCAGCAGGGCCTTGAACCGGGCGAGCCATTTCCCCTTCCACCCGGTCCGGTAGCGCAGGTTGGTGCCGCCGCCCTCCGAAACCTTCGCCTCCTGGATGTCCGGCCGCCACAGCAGGTCCTCAGCCTTGGGGTGCCAGCCGAGATTGACGTCGTGCAGGCCCGCATTGTGGGTCAGCATGATGATCTCGCATTTGAGCTGGGCTTTGGCGGCGTCCGAGAGCGTGTCGTCGATCTCGGCAAACAGCGCGCGCCAATCCGCCTCCCAGCCCTCGTAGAGGATCACCGGCGAGAAATTGGCGTGGACCTCGTAGCCCGCGGCGACGAAATCGCTGATCGCGGCGATCCGCTCCGGGATCGGGCTCGTGCGCACGTCGACGATCTTGGCGATCCGGGCGGGCATGAGCGAGAACCGGATCCGCGTCTTGGCCTGCGGGTCGTAGGCGAGGAGGTCGCGGTTGACCGCCTTGGTGGCGAAGGAGGCCTTGGCGTTCGGCAGGGTGCGGAAGCGCTCGACCAGGGTGCGCACGCCGGTGCTCACCGCCGCATCGACGGAGAGGTCGCCGTTCTCGCCGATATCGTAGATCCAGTAGGCCGGGTCGATCGTGTCGGGCTCCGGCAGGGGGCCCTGCCGCTCGGCATGCCGGGCGATCGCCGCGCAGGCCTGGTCCATATTCACGAACAGCGAGATCGGGTTCGAAAAGCCCTTGCGCCGCGGCACGTAGCAATAGGCGCAGGCCATGGCGCAGCCGTTCGAGGTCGAGGGCGCGATGAAATGGGCGCTGCGGCCGTTCGGGCGCATGGTCAGGCCCTTCTTCACCCCGAGCACCAGGGTGGAGCGCTTGATGCGCACCCAATCCTCCACCGAGCCGGCATTGCCGTGGAGCGCCGGGATGTTCCAGTGCGACGGCACGGGGATCCGCTCGGCATCGGGAAAGCGCGCCAGGATCTCGTGACCGATCGGGAACTCGCCGACATTGGGCTCGTGATAGATCGTCCGGATGTCGAGGAGGTCGCTGGTGAGGGCCATGGCGGATCCGGGGCCCGGCGGCGGCCCGGGATCGGATATGGCGCGGTGTGGCGGCACCGGAATGGCTTGCGACGCGGGGTCCCAAGTCCACAGACCGCGTCGGTCGATTCAACCGATCAACACGTTCAACACTCTCTTACGACTCTGGGTCGATAATCCGTGCGCCTCGGATTGGACGCACGATGACGCTTCACGACCTGGAGGGGCGCGCTCCTGGGCTGGCGGCCCCTGGTGCGACGTCCGACGATCCGGATCGCCGGCCGCAGGCGCTTGTCCGTCGGGATCAGCTCGAGGCCGTACGGCGCAGCGTCCTCACCGCCATTCCAGTCAACATGCTGCTAGGCCTCGCCAGCGTGCTGGTGGCGTTCCAGGCGGGCAACGGCCGCGCCGGGCTGATCTGGTACGCGGCCTCGACCGGTGCCAACCTCCTGCGCATCGCTCTGTGCAGGACCACCTGTCCGGGGCTCGCCCTGACCGCCGCGATGCCCCCCGACATGGCCGCGGAGGCCGCGCGCTCGCTCGATGGGCATCTGCGCGCCTGCACCCTGGCGGCGTTGCTGTCGGGGCTCGTCTGGGCCTTTCAGCCGCTGCTCTGTGCCGGCTACACCTCCGCCCAGACCCTGTTCTACCTCATCATCACCTGCGGCATCACCGCCGGCGCGGTCACCCACGGCACCGCCTATGCCCGGATCCCGGTCTGCTTCATCCTGCTGCCGCTGCTGTCGGTGGCCTGTTGCCTGTTCGCTGCCGGCGGGTTCGACCAGAGCTGCCTGGCGCTCTGTGTGCTGCTCTATCTGGCCGCCCTGTCGCGGGCGGCGTTCCAGGGCGAGGCCGGTTTTCGCGAGGCGAGCCGGCTGAAGAACGAGGCCACCGCGCTGGCCCGCTCCCGGGCGGACGCGCAGGCCAGCGCCAACGCGCTCGTCGAGGAGATGCGTTGGCGCGCGACCCATGACGACCTGACCGGCCTGCTCAATCGCGCCGGCTTCATCCAGCAGACCGAAGCTCACCGGAACGCCGGGACCGCCTGCCTGCTGCTCCTCGACCTCGACGGCTTCAAATCGGTCAACGACGTCTACGGCCACCAGACCGGCGACCGGGTGCTGGTCGAGGTGGCCCGCCGGCTGCGGACCGCCCTGCCGCCGGGCGGCCTGGCCGCCCGGCTCGGCGGCGACGAGTTCGCGGTGCTCTACGATCCCTCGGCGACCGGCGTGACCTACGCGGCCCTGGCCGCCGGCCTCATCGCTGCCATCGCCGAGCCCTTCGACGGGTTCGACGAGGGGCGGGTCGGGGTCAGCATCGGCATTCACGCCGAGCCCGAGCCCAGCCTCATGGAGATGCTGAGCTGCGCCGACGAGGCGCTGTACGCGTCGAAGGCGGTCGGGCGGAACCGCTTCCGCCTGTTCGACGCCGGATTGCGCAGCTGCCTGGAGATGCGGCGCGACCTGGAACGCGACCTCTCGCACGCGCTGGTCGAGAACGCCCTCGAGGTGTGGTTCCAGCCGATCTACGCCCTCGATGCCCGGACCCTGGTCGGGCTGGAGGCGCTGGTGCGCTGGCGCCATCCGCGCCTCGGCTGGATCTCGCCGCCCGACCTGATCGCCGCGGCCACGATGGCGGGGCTGACCGAATCGCTCCTGCGCTTCATCCTCGATCGGGTCTGCCGGATGATGCAGATCCTGCGTGCCCGGGGGCTCGGCACCGTCCGCGTTGCGATGAACGTGTCGCCCCGGGAGATGGCGCAGATTCCGGTGGACGAGATCGTGATCGAGCGCCTCGTCACCCTGGGCCTGCCGGCCGAGATGCTGGAAATCGAGATCACCGAAGAGACCGCCCTCGATCTCGGCGCGGTGCAGGGCAAGCTGCAGGCCATCTCGCGCGCGGGTATCCGGGTGGCGCTCGACGATTTCGGGATCGGCTATTCGTCGCTGTCCTCGCTGCGCCAGCTGCGGGCCGACCGGATCAAGATCGACCGGAACTTCGTCACCGGGCTCAGCGCCTCCGACGACAAGCGCGGGCTGGTCCTGGCCGTTCTGGGCCTTGGCACGCTGCTCGGGCTCGAGGTGGTGGCCGAGGGCGTGGAGACGCAGGAGGATCTGCAGATGCTGCAATCCATGGGCTGCCCGTTCCTGCAGGGCTATCATCTCGGGCGGCCCAGCCCGGTGCAGGATCTCGAAGCCGTCTTGTTCGCCCAGCAGCCGCAGGCGGCCTGAGGCGGGAGGGTTTGAACGGTTGGCGGACGCCGCCGGCGCGACCGGTGCGCCGCTGCCGTCCAAAGCCAAAGCAACGCCGAGGTGCTTCGTTGCGATCGTCGTGTCGTGGAAGGGTCCGCTCCTCGGGAAGTCCTGATCTCACACCGCATCGCCGAAGCGGCATGATCGATGTCGACGCGTCAGAGGCGCGTTGGGACAACTGAAGACCGTATTCTATTTATCGATGCAACCGGTAGGTGATCCCCATGGAGAGGGGGCGCCGCTGTCGAAAAATATGACCTTTTAACAGACTTCACGCCGCAAAGAACTTGACACGCGCCCCGAACGATAACTTAAATTGGTTAATATTTGACTATATCGAGTTATGACCTATGGCCTCCGAGGTGCGATATGAGGTCCTCGACGGGCTCAGAGGGGCCGCTGCAGTCGGGGTCATGATCTTTCATTTCTCCATCATCGGGCTCCCGCTCGCACCGCATGGCTATCTGGCGGTCGATTTCTTCTTCGTCTTGAGCGGCTTCGTCCTATCCCACGCTTACGCTGCGCGGCTTGACGCGATGCCACTGGTCGATTTCATGCGGCTGAGACTAATCCGGATGCTTCCGCTCAGCGTGCTCGGACTCTCCATCGGAAGCTTATATTTCCTAATTAGATTTTATACTCAGAATTATTCGCAATACAGCCTGTTCGATATCGTCGTCGGAACGGTGTTCAACACGGCGCTGCTGCCGAAGCCGTGGTCCAGCCCGGCTCCGACCGATACGATCTTCACGACCAATACGCCGTTATGGTCATTGTCGCTCGAGATCCTGATGAATCTCGTCTGGGCGGCCTTCTTTTATAAGGCGCGGTCCTGGATCTTGCTGATCGTTGCGCTCGTATCTGCCGTCGCCATCTACGCTTTCGCACTGGAGAATGGCTCGGCCGATCTCGGCGCCACGTGGCCCACCTATCTGGGCGGTCTCGCCCGGGCGGGATTCGGGTTCTTCATCGGTGTCGTTCTGTGGCGATACCGGCCTGAGCCCGACAAGGGTGGCTTTCTGCCGGAGATCGCAGCGGTGCTGCTCATCGCCGTTCTATTCGTTCCGGACGTCGGCCCGTTATTCGATGTGTTTGTAATCCTCTTTCTGCTGCCCGCGATCATCTATCTCGCGGCCGGCTCGGATTATCGCAAGGAACGGGCGCTGTTCAGGGCCGCGGGCGGGTTATCCTATCCCCTGTATGCCATCCATGTGCCGATCCTGCACTTCATGGTCGGCTCGGTGAAGATCCTCCACATGGAGAATCGCCCGGTCTTCGTCGCCGTGCTGGCCGCGCTTCTCTGCACCGGGACCGCCTATGCGCTGGATCGGTTGTATGATCGCCCGATACGCAGGGTGTTGACGCGGGCCTTGGCCTCCGATCGCCCGCGACCTCTAACCTAGCCGGTAATCCGCCATCCGCGCCCGCCGCGCGCTGCGGCGGTAGGCCATCACCGAGTCGGGCCACAGGGTCGTGTTGCGGCCCTGGGCATCGAGGTACCAGCTGCGGCAGCCGCCTCTCTGCCAGATGCTGTCGGCCAGTCGGGTCCGGATCCAATCGAGGAACCGGGCCTGCGCCTCGGGCCGGACCTCGATCGCCCGGGCGCCGCCGCGCAGCGCCGCCAGGCAGTCGAGGACGTGCCGCACCTGGATCTCGATCATCGAGATGATGGAGTTGTGCCCGAGCCCGGTATTGGGCCCGAGCAGCATGAAATAGTTCGGGAATCCCGCGACCGTGATGCCCTGATAGGCACCCATCCCGTCGGACCAAGCCTCCGCGAGGCGCTGGCCGTTGCGCCCGACGAGGTTCATCCGGGCGAAGCTGCCGGTGACGTCGAAGCCGGTGGCGTAGACGATCACGTCGAGAGCGTGCGCCCGGCCGTCTACGGTGGTGACGCCGGCCTCCGTGATCCGGGCGATGTCGCCGGTCGCGAGGGCCACGTTGGGGCGCTGGAGGGCCGGGTAATATTCGTCGGAGATCAGGACGCGCTTGCAGCCGAGGCGGTAGTTCGGCGTCAGCTTGGCCCGCAGGGCCCGGTCCGGCACCGCCTTGGCGAGGTGGTGGCGGGCCAGGCCCTCGGCCTGCTTGGTCAGTGTCGAGACTTTGGTGAAGCCGAAGAAGGCGCGCAGCTCGTGCAACCAGAACAGGCGCGCCCGCTCAAGCCGCCGGAGAAACGGCAGGCGCCGGTAGCGCGCCTTGGTGGAGTCCGCGATGGCGTGATCGTGCTTGGGCATGATCCAGGGCGGCGTGCGCTGGAACAGGGTCAGGTGGCCGGCGACCTTGGCGATCTCCGGCACCACTTGGATCGCGCTTGCCCCGGTGCCGATCACACCGACACGCTTGCCCGCCAGGTCGACAGAATGGTCCCACGCCGCGGTGTGGAAGGCCGGACCCGCGAAGGCGTCCCGGCCGGGCAGGTCGGGATAGGCCGGATGGTGCAGGCCGCCCATGGCGGAGACGATCGCGCGGGTCGTGATCGGCCCGCGATCGGTCTCGACATGCCAGAGCGCGTGCGCCTCGTCCCAGGTCGCGCCGGAGAAGGCGGTGCCGAGCTGGATCAGGGGCATCAGCCCATGGCGCTCGGCGGTCTCGCACAGATAGGCCTGGATCTCCGGCTGCGGGGCGTACATCCGCGTCCAGTCGGGCTTGGGGGCGAAGGACAGGGAATAGAGGTGCGAGGGCACGTCGCAGGCCGCCCCCGGATAGGTGTTCTCGCGCCAGGTGCCGCCGATATCCTCGGCCTTCTCGATCACCCGCATCGGACCGATCCCGGCCTGCCGGCAGCGGATCGCCATGGCGAGGCCGGAGAAGCCGGCGCCGACGATCAGGACTTCCAGGGGCTCGGAGGCGGGCTCGGTCGCAGGTGCTTTCATCGCGGCGAACTCCCCGATCCGGCCGCGTTCTGCGGCGCGTGGGCCTTGAGGAAGGCCGCGGCCTCGCCGAGCGAGGTCCGCGCCTCCGGGAGCATATGGGCGGCGAACTGCCAGGCATGGGCCACGACCGGGAAGAGCTTCAGCTCGGTCACGACCGCGGCCGCCCGGGCCTTCTCGGCCATGCGGATCGAGTCGTCGCGCAGGACCTCGCGCTCGCCCACGTGGAACAGCAGGGGCGGGTAGCCGGTCGGATCGGCAAAGATCGGCGAGATCCGCGGATCGGCCGGATCGGCATCGCCGAGATACATCGTGCGGATCACCGCCAGCGCCCCGGGGTCGAACATCGCGTCCCGCCAGGCATTGGTGCGCCGCGATCCGTCCTCAGAGACGAAGTCGGTGGCCGGCGAGAACAGGGCGGCCGCCCAGGGCATCGGCAGGCCGCGGGCGCGCGCCTCGCCGATCAGCACCAGGGCCATGTTGGCGCCCGCGGACTCGCCGGCGACGCAGGCCGGCCCCTCGGCGCCGAACGCTTGCCAGACCGCCATCACGTCTTCCACGGCAGCCGGGAACGGGTGCTCGGGGGCGAGGCGGTAATCGGGGACGAAGAGCGTGAAGCCGCGATTGGCCAGCGCGCCGGTCACCGGCCGGTGGGTGCGCGGCGAGCAGGCGATGAAGCCGCCGCCATGGATGTAGAGCATCCGCAGACCCAATCCGGATTTCGGCCGGACCCATTCCCCCCGCACCCCGCCCAAAGTGCCGGGCTCGTAGGTGACGCCCTTTGGGTCGGGGAAGGCCGGCGCCTCGAAGATCCGGCGGAACGCGGCCGCGTCCCGGGCCTTCGACAGGGGGCCGCGCACTTTGTTGCGGACCATCCAGGTGCCCAGATAGGCGCGTAGGCTCGCCATGCTCAGACCTTCCCGCCGGACAGGCGCACGATCGTTTTCCAGTAGCCCACCGGCATCAGGCGCTGAATCAGGGCGGCGCTGCGCGCATCCTTGCCGATCAGGATGCGCGGCTGGCGACGCTCGATCCCCTGGATGATCGTGGCCGCGGCCTCCTCGGGCGAGAGCGTCAGCAGCTTGCCGAACGCCTCGCGCGCCTTCTCGTCCTCCACTCGGGCGCGCTCGGCGGCTTCCGGGTCCGTCGGCGGGCGCGGGCTGCGGGCGCTGCGGGCGATGGCGGTGGCGACGCCGCCGGGATGGACCACCGTGACCCCGAGTCCGGTGCCGGCATATTCGTGCCGCAGGGCCTCGGTGAAGCCGCGCACGGCGAACTTGCTGGTCGCGTAGGCGACCTGGCCGGGCGGCGCGATCAGCCCGAACAGGCTCGACAGGTTGATGATCTGGGCCGCCGGCCGGGCACGCAGCATCGGCAGGAAAGCGTGGCACATCCGCACGACGGCGCGCAGGTTGATGTCCATCAGCCACTCGAAATCGTCGAGATGCGTCTCGTCGAACCGCCCGCCCAGCGCGACGCCGGCATTGTTGATCAGGACGTCGAGGCGGCCGAAGCGCGCCTCGGCCCAGTCCGGGAGCTTCTGGATCGCCTCGGCGTCGGCGAGGTCGAGGACCCGGGTCTCCACGGCGGCACCGGCTGCGCGGGCCTTTCCGGCGACGGCCTCGAGGCCCGCCGCGTCCCGGTCCACCAGCAGAAGGCTGCAGCCCTTGGCCGCCAAGCCCTGCGCCAGGGCGGCGCCGATGCCGCTCGCCGCGCCGGTGAGGAGCACGACCGCGCCCGCGAGTTGGAGTTTCTGGGCCAAGCCTCACCTCCCGTTCCGCCGAGCTTGCCCGACGACGCCATGGGGATAGCCCCAGCCGCGCGGATTGTCTAGGGTGGATACCCTAAAACGGGAATCGAGTGTGATGCTGCGAGGCGAGGGCCGCAGGAGGCGAGGGGGCGACGGCGCGGAACGGCCCACGGGGACACGCGAAAAAATTCTCGCGCAGAGCCTGGCGCTGTTCAACGCCCGCGGCCTGGGCCGGGTGACCACGGCGGAGATCGCCGCGGCATCCGGGATCCGCGAGGGCAATCTGCAATACCATTATCCGCGCAAGAGCGGGCTGGTGGAGGCGCTGTTCACCGCCTTCGAGGAAGAGGCCGAGACGGTGGCCGGGCGCATGCCGGACGACCTCGCCGCCCCTGAGGCGCTGCTCGCCTATCAGCGGGGCTGGTTCGACCTGATCTGGCGCTATCGCTGCATCTATCGGGACGGGATCGCCATGGTGGAGATCGCCCCGGCGCTGCGCCCGCGGGTCCATGCCCTGCGGGCGCGGACGCAGGCGCTCGCCCGCGGCGTGTTCGAGGCGGCGGTTCGGGCCGGACGGCTGCGGATCGCGCCGGATGCCCTGGGGCGGCTGATCGACAACGTCTGGATCGTGTCGAGCCACTGGATGAGCCACCGGCTCCAGGGCAGCACCGAGCTGACCCAGGCCGATCTCGACTGGGGCTTCGCGCAGGTCAGCGACCTGTTTGCTCCCTACCTCGTCATGGACAATCCGGATTGACGGGCCGGTTGGCCCGAACCTTCCATCCGGTGGTCAAGCTCGGACCCGAAGGATGCGATGCCCGACCGCCTGATCCATGCCGGCCTCTCCATCCTGCTGCTGCTGGCGATCGCCGCCCTGTGCTCCAACAACCGCCGGGCGATCCGCCTCCGGGTGGTGCTCGCCGCTCTGGCGCTGCAGGTCGGGCTCGGCGCGCTGGTCCTGTTCCTGCCCGCCGGGCAGGCCGCGCTGAAGGCCGCCGCGGACGTCGTGGTGACGGGGCTCTCCTACGGTGACCGCGGCACCGCGTTCCTGTTCGGCGGGCTGGTCGAGCCGAAGATGTTCGAGCTGTTCGGGGGCTCGGGATTCATCCTGGCCCTGCGGGTGCTGCCGCAGATCCTGTACGTCTCGGCGCTGATCGGGGTCCTGTACCATGTCGGCGTGATGCAGGTGCTCGCCCGGGGTCTCGGCGCGGTGCTCCGGCGGATTCTGGGCACCTCGCCGATCGAATCCTTCTCGGCGGTGATCACCATCGCCATCGGCCAGAGCGAGATCGCGGTGGCGTTGCGCCCGTTTCTGCCGCTGCTCACCGGGGCAGAGCTGTTCGCCGTGATGGCGAGCGGCGCTTCCTCGACAGCCGGGTCCATCCTGGCGGGCTACGCGGCCCTCGGTGTGCCGATGACCTACCTGCTGGCCGCCTCCGTGATGGCGATCCCCGGGGGCCTGCTCTACGCCAAGATCCTGATGCCCTCGGTCGAGCCGACCCGGATCGCCACCACCCGGGTGGAGTTCGGCGAGATCCGGGCGGCCAACATCATCGAGGCGGCCGCCGACGGCACGCAGAAGGGGCTCGCGGTCGCGGTCTCGGTCGGCGCGATGCTGATCGCTTTCGTGGGACTCATCGCCCTGGCGAACGGGATCGTCGGCTATGTCGGCGGTCTGGCCGGTTACCCGGCGGCCTCGATCGAGGGCGTGCTCGGCGGGGCGCTCGCGCCGCTCGCCTGGCTGCTCGGCGTGCCCTGGGAGAACGCACCGCTGGTCGGCGGCGCGATCGGCCAGAAGATCGCCTTCAACGAGTTCCTCGCCTACGCCAACCTGTCGCCGACCCTGAAGGCCGACACTCTCGACCCGCGTTCCCAGGTGATCGTCTGCTTCGCCCTGTGCGGCTTCGCCAATTTCGCCTCGATCGCGATCCAGCTCGCGAGCTTCTCCAGCCTGGTCCCCGAGCGCCGCGCCGAGGTCGCCCGCTACGGGCTGCGCGCGATCCTGGCCGGGACCCTCGCGAATCTGACCAGCGCGGCGATCGCCGGGATGTTCGTGGCCTGAGGGGCGGGGGCGTCAACGGCCGAAAGCGTAGCGTTCCAGCCCGATTTCTTTCGGGGACAGGGAGGTCGGGTCGTGCGCGAAGGGCAGGCCGCGCCCGTCCCGCACTGCGTCCAGGACCTCGGCGAATCCGGTCCGGCAGCGGAAGCCGAGCGCCGTCTCGGCGAGACGCGAAACGTAGACCCGGCCGATGCTGACCGGCAGCGTCCAGCCTCTCCGGGCGTAGAGCTCCGCGGCGTCGGGGAAGTGGCGCGCAATGACGGTTGCGGCGTCCCGCTTGAGGTCTCGTGCCTCGGCGCGGTCGAACGGTGTCGGCGCGCAGAGGAGGAACAGGCCGAACCCGATCTCGGGGGCCCGCAGCAGCGCCGCGACGTGCCCCTCGGCGGCGTCCTCGACGGTCAGGCGCCGGTTTAGGAACTTGTTGGCCTTGAGGTTCTCGCCGGACAGCACCCGGTGCGTGTCGTCCTCCTGCGGGAAGAACCGGGCGGTGCGCAGGACCACGCAGGCCAGCCCGCGCTCGGCGGCGTAGAGGCGGCACAGGCCTTCGGCGGCGAGCTTAATCACCCCGTAGATGTTGCGCGGCGCCAGCGGCCCGCTGGTCTCGTCCAGCCAGATTGCGGCCTCGCCGGCCTCGTCGCGGATCGCCTGGCTGATCATCAGCGAGGTCGTGGAGGTGAACACGAAGCGGTCGTCGCCGGCGGAGACCGCAGCCTCGAGCAGGTTCAGCGTTCCCGTGACGATGCCGTCGATGAAGGCTTGCGCCGAGTAGCGCACGATGTCGGGCTTATGCAGGGCGCCGGCATGGATCGCGGCCTCGATCCCGCGATCGAACGCCAGGCTGACGGTGCCGCGATCCACCACGGAGCCGACCAGATCGGTCTCAGGCCCGGGGCTACGTCGAGGCCGGTCACCCGATGGCCGCGGGCGCGCAGGCGCGGGGCGAGGAACCGGCCGAGCCAGCCGGAGGAACCGGAGAGCAGGACGTGAATGGCCCGACCTTTGGGGACCGGGGCTCCCGCATCGGGGATCGCCGGGACGTGTGGAAGCATCCGGCAAGGCTCCCGCCGTCAGCGACTACCCGGAATGAGATCGCCTGAAGAAATCCGATCCTGCGCAGGTGATCAAGATCGTCCGCCAGGCCTGCGCGCACAAAAAAGGCGCCGCTTCGTGTGAAGCGGCGCCCCAAACCATCCGGTGGATGGATGTCTCAGTTGAACGTGTCGATCTCAGCCGACTCGTAGCTGGTGACTTCCATGCCGACGCAGATTTCGGAAACGACGGGAGCGGACCAGGCCATGTTTTCCTCCAAGAGATGAACGATGGGACGATGCCGACGACAATCCCCGGACCATTCAGCGACCCGGGGCGGGGTCGACTTAGTTGAAGGTGTCGATCTCGGCCGACTCGTAGCTCGTGACTTCCATGCCGACGCAGATCTCGGACACGATCGGGGCAGACCAAGCCATGGCGTTTCTCCTCGCTGTTGATGAGGACCATATAGGCAATATCTTGGGCGCAATACAAGCGAGCACAACACTTATATTTCTCATATGGACGCCGCCCGATCCGGCCGCGGCCTTCCAGCAACGCTGCCGCACCGTCATGCACGACGCCCGGGATGGGACCCGGTTTCGGCTTGACGGATTTTTCCGGCAGGGGCACGAGGCAGCCGCGCGGGGCGTCCATCCGGGGGCGCCGCGCTCCCTTTCAGCATCGACCAGCGAAGCGACGTGCCAGACCGATCGTGCCTGCCGTGCCCGGCGACGCGCCGTCATCCCGCCTGAGCCGCTGAGAGGCCCGGCCGCGGGGTAAGCGGCGTGGCTCACCGGTCGCGGCCCTGAGAGCCAGCAAGACCGGCGGCGCGCCGTCTCGTCACCCGAGAGGCGAGGCCATGAACGAGATCGCCCCCATCGACGCGCGCGTCGACCCGTCCGTGCTGGCCGCACGCCTGTCGGACGAGCGCGCCCCCGACATCGTCGAGGCCCTGAACGAGGAGGCCCCCGAGGTCGCCGCGGCGATCATCCTCGGCCTGTCGATGGAGCGGGCGATCGAGGTTCTCGACCAGCCGGAGCTCGACTGCGCGGCCGACATCATCGAAATGCTGCCGCGCGACCGGGTGGCCGCCTACCTCTCGGGCATGTCGGCCGACCGGGTCACGGACGTGTTCCGCGAGATCGAGGAGCCCGGCCGGTCCGACCTGCGCGCCCGCCTCGACGCCGAGACCCGCGGCGCGGTCGATCGCTTGTCGGCCTACGGCGAGGAGACGGTCGGCTCGCTGATGACCACCGAGTTCGTCACGGTGCCGGGCACCTGGACGGTGGGCCAGACGCTGGAGCACATCCGCCACGTCGAGAAGACTCGCGAGACCATCTACGCGATCTTCGTGCTCGACCCGCGCACCCGGGCGCTCACCAAGGCCGTTCCCCTGCGCCGGCTGATCTCGGGCGACCCGAACGACAACGTCCTCAGCGTCGCCCCCGGCCGGCGGCCGCTGGCCGTCTCGCCCACGGCGAGCCGCGAGGAGGCCGCCCGGCTGATCTCGAAATACGACCTGCTGGCGCTGCCGGTGGTCGATGCGGTCGGCCACGTGATCGGCATCGTCACGGTGGACGACATGATCGACGCCATGGTCGAGAAGCAGACGCAGGACGTGCAGCGCTTCGGCGGCATGGAGGCGCTGCCCGAGCCCTACATGGATATCGGCTTCTTCACGATGATCCGGAAGCGGGCCGGCTGGCTCTGCGCGCTGTTCCTATCCGAGATGCTGACCGCATCCGCCATGCAGGGCTTCGAGGGCGAGCTGGAGAAGGCGATCGTCCTGACGCTGTTCATCCCGCTGATCATGAGCTCGGGCGGCAATTCCGGCTCGCAGGCGACCTCGCTGCTGATCCGGGCGCTGGCCCTGCACCAGATCCGTCTGAGCGATTGGTGGCGGGTGGCCCTGCGCGAGTTGCCCACCGGCATCGTGCTGGGCAGCATTCTCGGGATCATCGCGGTGATCCGGATCGTCGCCTGGCAGAAGTTCGGCCTCTACGATTACGGCGAGCACTGGCCGCTCGTCGCCGCCACGGTCGGTGCGGCCCTGGTCGGCATCGTGATGTTCGGCTCGCTCGCCGGCTCGATGCTGCCGTTCATCCTCCAGCGGATCGGCTTCGACCCCGCCACCGCCTCGGCCCCGTTCGTGGCGACCCTGGTCGATGTGACCGGGCTGGTGATCTATTTCTCTGTGGCGCTGCTGATCCTGCGTGGGACGCTGCTGTAGGGGGCGTCGCCGGTGCCACCGGTCCCGAAATCTTGAGGTCGGCCGCACAAGCGACCCTGTCATGCGGGCTCCGCTCCGCGTTGCCCGCATGACGGAGTGGATGTTTGCGGTCCTGAATCGCTTCCAGCGTTCTAGGTGTTTGCTAGCGATTAGATTTTTCGTCAGGCGTCTGCTTTCGACACAACCTGGCCGTATACGACAGGCTTCGAGGCTATCAAAAGCGGACCTACACGCCACCGCTGCTCCGGTATCGATACGCCTATTGCGCCACTGGTCGGGGCCAAAGAATGTTCGATCAACCCTGGTTAAGCGACGCGCCAAGGTGATCCATGATTGCTCTCACCTTCGCAGACGGTCTCGGACCCGCCGGGAAGACCGCGTAGACCTCGGCAGGATCGAGCCGATAGGGCTCAAGCAACTGGACGAGCTGGCCGGCACGCAGCTCATCCCCGGCCATGACGCGAGTCGCCAGCGCGATGCCCATCCCGGCCACCGCAGCGGCCAGGATCCCCGGCGCCGAGTTGATCCAGAGGCGCGCGGGGACATCGACGGTGGTGACGGTCCCGTCGCGCGTGAAGCGCCAGCTCTCGCGACCGAACATGCCGTGCTGCACGATGCAATCGTGCCGAGCGAGTTCGGCCGGGATAACGGGTGTGCCGCGGGATGAGAGATAGGCCGGCGACGCGACCACCAAGCGTTCGACCGTCGCAAGCCTGCGGGCCCCAAAGGTTGAGTCTGCCAACGGGCCGACGCCGAGGCGGATGGCGATGTCGACCCCGTCCGTGACGAGATTTTGGCGCGCGTCGCTCATGGTGATCTCGATCCGGAGGCCCGGATGCCGGGCCAGGAACGTCGTGAGCGCGGGGACGACGGCCCGGGAGCCGTAGAGCACCGGCATCGCCAGACGGATCGCGCCCTGGAGCGAGTCCACTCCCCGGGCCGCCTGCTCGGCCTCCTCGACCTCCGCGAGGAGGGATCGCGCGCGTTCCAGGTACAGGCTGCCGGCTTCCGTTAGGGAGATGCTGCGGGTGGTGCGCAGCAGCAGTGTCGTGCCCAGCCGCGCCTCAAGCGCGCCGACGATGCGCGACACGGAAGGTTGCGAGAGCATCAGTTCGCGTCCCGCGCGCGAGAGGCTGCCGGTCTCCGCCACGCGGACGAACACGGCCATCTCCTGCCAACGGTCGCTCATTCGTATTCCGGATAGATGATCTCCGGAGCGAACGGATACATCGACTGAGGTGGATAGGCTACCTCCCCTACGGGGCGCCGTCGCAGCGGCCCGACCATCCACAGCCTCAGCCTAATAGGAGAAGGATTTGCAATGGCCATCAAGATCTACGGCGACCCAGGCTCCGGCAGCCGGCGCCGCGTCACCGCGGCGGCCGCCGCCATGGGCGTGAACATCGAGGTCGTGGACATCGACCTCTTCAATGGCGAGAGCCACACGCCCGAGTTCTTGGCGTTGAACCCACACGGACTGTCGCCCGTGATGGTGGACGGAGACCTCGTCCTTTACGAGTCCGCGGCCATCAATCTCTATCTCGCCGAGAAGGCGGGGAGCGACTTGGCGGGTCGAACGACGCGGGAGCGGTTCGAGATCCTCCAGTGGATGTTCTGGTCGGGCGAGCAGTGGCGCGTGTTCGCGACCCTCACCTTCGACGAGGTGCTTGCTAAGCGCTTCATGGGTCAGCCCGCAGAGGAAAGCATCGTCAAACTGGCGGCCGACAAGATCCGCGCTGCCGCCGGCGTGCTGGACGCGCACCTCGCGAAGCACAGCCACATCGTCGGCGACCGCCTAACGCTGGCCGACTTCGATGTCGCGGGCCCGTTCTCGCAGAACGAGCGCACGAAGATCCCGCTGAACGAGTTCCCCAACCTCGTGGCCTGGCAGCAGCGACTGCTAAAGACGGTACCGGGTTGGGCGGCCACGAAAAGCGAAGTCGACGCGCGTATCGACGGTGCTCTCGAAGCAGCCGGCATCCGACTATGAAAAAGAGCGTCGGCGGCTCTCACGGTCGACCGGCGCTGTACCTTCGCGAAAGGTCGAGAGCGGGCGCAAATGCGATGTCCGCGTCGTCGCTCAGCCGTCCGAAAGCGGACCGGCAGATATCCACCCTTCTCAGACATCGGCATGGCTCTGCCGATTAAGTTCTGACCCTAAAAGCCCCAAATTCCGATACAATATCGCTCTGTCTGCGGACGGACTGGAAGATACCGTCTCACCCTAAAGCCGCAACCAGACGCTTGCGCTGGACCTTGCCGTTGGCCGTCCGGGGCAGGGCCTCCAGAAACCGGATCTCCCGCGGGCGCTTGTAGGCGGCCAGCCGGCTCTCGCACCAGGCGAGCAGGTCCGCCGCGTCGGGCTCGGCGCCGGGCTGAAGCACGACGAAGCCGCAGATGACCGAGACGTCGGCGCGGACCGGCAGCTCGGCCACCCCGACCTCCGCCACGGACGGGTGGGCGGAGAGCACGGCCTCGACCTCGTTCGGCGAGACCCGGTAGCCCATCGCCTTCATCAGGTCGTTGTTGCGGCCCTCGAACCAGACGTAGCCGTCGGAATCGAGCCGGGCGAGGTCGCCGCCGACGAACCAGTCGCCGCGCATCACCTCGGCCTCCTCGTCGGGACGGTTCCAGTAGCCGAGCATCAGCGCCGGCTCCGAGCGGTGGACCGCGAGCAACCCGGTCTCGCCGGCGGGCAACGGCATGGGCTCGCCCTCCACCGGCAGGATCGCCACGCGCCGCCCGGGCTGCGGCCGGCCCGGGGAGCCCGGGCGGACCGGGATGGTCGGGCCGCTGGAGATGTAGGTGGAGATCTCGCTCATCCCGAGCGCCTCGTAGAGCGGCTTGGCCGTCGCCTTGGTCCAGGCCTCCAGCAGCTCCACCGACAGGGGCTCGCCGGCGGTGCAGCCGTGGCGCAGGCTCGATAGGTCGTGCCGGGCGAGATCGCCGTATTTCAGGATCTGGCGGTAGAGGGTCGGGACCGCGGCGAACAGGGTGGCGCCGTATTCTGCGATCAGGCGCGGCCAGACCGCGGGGTCGCGGGGGCCGTTGTAGAGCACCGCGGTGGCGCCCACCGACCACGGATCGCTCAGGCCCACGCCCAGCGTGTAGGTCCAATTCATGGTGCCGGCATGGAGCATCACGTCGGATTCGGTGAGCCCGAGCCAGTGCGCGACCATCGGCCAGCGGCCGTAGGCGGCCCGGTGGGCGTGCAGCACGCCCTTGGGCCGGCTGGTGGTGCCGGAGGTGTAGATCAGCATCGCCGGGTCGTCGGCGGCGGTGTTGGCGTAGTCGGGCAGCGCCGGCCCGGCTTTCAGAGCGGCGACGGCGCCAGCATCGAGCAGAAGCCGGTTGCCCAGGGCCTTGGGCGGGACCGTGCAGCCGCCGCCGACCACGATCGCCGCCGCGCCGGAATTCTCCATCAGGAACGCGGCCTCGCCCTCGGTGAGCTGCGGCGAGGACGGCAGCGCCACAAGGCCCGCCGCCAGGGCGCCGAAATAGACCAGGACGTAATCGGCCTCGTTGCCCATCCGGATCATCACCCGGTCGCCCTGCTTCAGCCCGAGGCCGAGCAGGCCCGCCGCGATGCTGCGCACCGCCCGGTCGACCGCGCCGAAGCTGAGCCGGCTGGCGGTTCCGTCGCCGACCAGCACCAGGGCGGTCTTGTCCGCGCGCAGCCGCGCGTTCTCGGCCAAGCAATACCGGGCCGCGTTGAAGCGGGCCGGCGGGTGACGATCGTGGGGCCGGAGGGCATCGGACAAAGGGCGTTCCCCGTGGTCAAGGGTTTTGCCCGGGTGTCCCGCATCGGCGCCGCGCCCGTCAACCGTGGGTGGGGCCGGTGCCGATGCGATGCGCGTCAGGTTCGGCGCTGGGTCTGGCCCTCCTGCTCCTCGAAGCCCTTGAGCACCTTGTCGAGGGTCATCGGGTACTCGCGGATCCGGATGCCGGTGGCGTTGTGGATCGCGTTGGCGAGCGCCGCCCCGGCACCGCAGATGCCGAGCTCGCCGAGACCCTTGCTCTTGAGTGGGTTCGCCTTGTCGTCGAGTTCCGGCAGGAACACCGCGTCGATCGCCGGAATGTCGGCATGGACCGGCACGTGGTACTCGGCCATGTCGTGGTTGACGAAGAAGCTGTAGCGGGAGTCGACCACCGCGTCCTCCATCAGCGCCGCACCGACGCCGAAGGTCATGCCGCCGATCGCCTGGCTTCGCGCCGTCTTCGCATTGAGGATGCGGCCGCCGGTGAAAACGCCCAACATTCTTCGCAGCCTGATCTCACCGGTGTCGGCGTCGACACCGATTTCGGCGAAGTGAGCGCCGTAGGAGTACTGCGAGAATTTCTGCTTCATCTCGCCCGGCTTGATCTCGCCGGTCGCCTCCAGGCCGTTCTTGGCGAGGTCGGTCAGGGTTTCTGTCCGGTTCCCGGACGTTACGGCCCCGTCCCGGAAGGTCGCGCCCTCCGGGTTGAGATCGCCCGCCTTCAGCAGCGCCTCCCGCAAATTCTCGCAGGCGATGTAGAGCGCCGAGCCCGACGAGCCGGCGCCGAACGAGCCGCCGGAGCCGGCCGCGAACGGGAAGTCGGTGTCGCCCATTTCGACCCGCACCCGCTCGGGGGGCAGGCTCAGCATCTCGCCGGCGATCTGGGTAAGGATCGTGTAGGTGCCGGTGCCGGGATCGGTCATCGCCATGCGCACGACCAGGACGCCGTCCGGCCCGAGCCGCACCTTGGCGGCGGACGGCATTAGCGGGTTGAGCCGGGCGGCCGCCGACATGCCCATGCCGACGAGCCAGTTGCCCTCGCGCCGGCTGCCCGCCGCCTGGCGCTTGTCCCAGCCGAACAGGCGGGCACCCTCGCGCATGCAGGGCACGAGCTGGCGTGTGGAGAACGGCACCTTCTTCTCGGGGTCCTCGGCGGGCTCGTTGCGCACCCGCAGCTCGATCGGATCGATCTTCAGGTGCTCGGCCAACTCGTCCATGGCGCACTCGAAGGCGAGCTGACCCACGGCCTCGCCCGGCGCGCGCATCGATGACGCGATCGGCATGTTCAGGTTGACGAGCCGGTGGCGCGTGACGCGGTTCTGCGCCGCGTAGAGCGAGCGGGTAACGTTGGCGGAGGTCTCGAAGAAGCCGTCGCCTTCGGCGGTGTCGGACCACGATTCGTGGCCGATCGCGGAGAGCCGTCCGTCCTTGTCGGCCCCGAGCCGGATCCGCTGGATCGTGTCGGTGCGATGGGTCGCGACGTGAAATTCCTGCTGCCGGGTCAGCGCGACCTTCACGGGCCGCTGGATGACCTTGGAAGCCAGGATCGCCAGGGTCGCCTCGGGCTGGACCTGCAGCTTCGCCCCGAAGCCGCCGCCGATATAAGGGCTGACGATCCGGACCTTCTCAGGGGCCAGCTTGAGCACCGACCCCAGCGCCTTCTGGCCGCGGTTCGGCATCTGGTTGGAGGTGTACAGCACCACGCCGTCGCCCTCCCAGGAGGCGATTGTGGCGTGCGGCTCCATCTGGGCGTGGATCTGCGGCGGCGTCGTATACTCCACGTCAAGCTTCACCGGAGCCGCCGCGAAGGCCGCGTCGAAATCGCCGAGCTTGGAATCCGGGGGCGAGTTCATGGGCTTCGGCTCGTAGGCCGCCGCCATGTTGTCCTTCAGCAACGCCCTGGGCTTGGCCGCGTCGTACCGGACCTTGACCAGCATCGCGGCGGCCCGGGCCTGCTCGAAGGTCTCGGCGACCACGAAGGCCACGGGCTGCCCGTAGAACTTGATCTCGGTGCCCTGGAGCTGCGGCCAGACCTGCTCCTTCTTCTCGCCCTGCTCAGGCACGTTCTCATGGGTCAGGACCAGGATCGTCCCCGGGGCCCGGCGGGCGGCCTCGGCGTCGATGGCCTGGATCGTTCCGGCCGCGATGGAGGCCGGCACGATGTAGCCGTAGGCCGGGTTCTTCAGGGCGCAGGTCTCATAGGCGTAGGGGGCGTGCCCGGTGACCTTGAGCGGACCCTCGACGCGGTCCAGCGGCTTGCCGACGAGGCCGTCGGGCCGGTCGTCGAGGGGCGTCCGGCCGATCGGCTGGTTCATCTCCATGGGACTGGTCCTTGCTGGATTTTACGCGCGGGTCGCTTGCGCCATGACGGCGCGCAGGGTCCGCCGCGTCAGCGGGATCTTGAAGTCGTTGGCGCCGTAGCCGCGGGCGCCCTTCAGAGCGGCGTCGGCGGCGGCATCGGCGGAGCCGGTCCGCACCAGCGCCTCCTCGGCCTCGGCCACGCGCCAGGGCTTGTGCGCCAAGCCGCCGAAGGCGAGCCGCGCGGCGGTAGGTTTGCCGCCTTCGGCGCCTGTGATGATTGCGGCCACCGACACGGTCGCGAAGGCGTAGGAGGCCCGGTCGCGGACCTTGCGGTAGATGTGCTGGCCGGCCACGGGCTTCGGCAGCGTCACCGCGGTGATGATCTCGCCCTTGCGCAGGTCGGTCTCGATCTGCGGCGTGTCGCCTGGCAGCCGATGGAAGTCGGCGATCGGGATGGTCCGCGCCTGCCCGGCCGGATCGACCGTCTCGACGGTCGCGTCGAGCGCGCGCATCGCGACGTTCATGTCGGACGGGTTGGTGGCGATGCAGGCCTCGCTCGCGCCGAGCACCGCCATGATCCGGTTGAACCCGCCGATTGCCGAGCAGCCCGAGCCGGGCTCGCGCTTATTGCAGGGCATTGCCGTGTCGTAGAAATAGTAGCAGCGCGTCCGCTGGAGCAGGTTGCCGGCGGTGGTGGCCTTGTTGCGCAGCTGGCCGGAGGCCCCCGCGAGCAGAGCCTTCGCCAGGACCGCGTAATCCTTGCGCACCCGCGGGTCCGCGGCGAGGTCCGCGTTCCGCACCAGGGCACCGATCCGCAGGCCGCCCTCCGGCGTCGCCTCGACCTTGTCGAGGGGCAGCCGGTTCACGTCGATCAGCGTCGCCGGGGTCTCGATCTGAAGCTTCATCAGGTCGAGCAGGTTGGTGCCGCCGGCGATGAACTTCGCGTTCGGCCGCTCGGCCGCGAGCTTGGCCGCGTCCTGCACGGTGGCGGGACGCTCGTAGGTGAAAGCCTTCATGTCCGCCCCCTCAGAGGTTGCTGGCGGCGGTATCGCGGATCGCCGCGACGATGTTCGGGTAGGCGCTGCAGCGACAGATGTTGCCGCTCATCCGCTCGCGGATCTCGGCGTCGCTGAGACTCGGATGTGACGCGATGTCGTCCGTCACGGCGCTCGGCCATCCGGCCTTGGCCTCGCTCAGCATGCCCACCGACGAGCAGATCTGGCCGGGTGTGCAGTAGCCGCACTGGAAGCCGTCATGCTCGATGAAGGCTGCCTGCATCGGATGGAGCTTGTCGCCGGTCGCCAAGCCCTCGATCGTCGTGATCGCTTCGCCCTCGTGCATCGCCGCCAGCGTCAGGCAGGAATTGATCCGCCGGCCGTCCACCAGCACCGTGCAGGCACCGCATTGACCATGGTCGCAGCCCTTCTTGGTGCCGGTGAGGGCGAGGTGCTCGCGCAGGGCGTCCAGGAGGGTCGTACGGGTGTCGAGGATCAGGTCACGCGGCTGGCCGTTGATCGTCAGGCGCACCGGCATGGTCTGCGCGGCGGGATCGCCGGGTGCCGCCGCAGCGGTGGCCGGACGCAAGCCGAGGGCGCCGAGCGCACCGGCGGCTGCGCAGCCTTCCACGACGGCGCGCCGTGTCAGGGCGAACGGCTTCGTCGGAATCTCGTCAGTCATGCTGCTATCCCGCCCATGCGCGACGCTCACGGCGCGGCGCAGCCTGGAATCCAATGTCCCAACGTCAGCGTCCGCGGATTAGATCCTGTCCAGACTGCGCCCGTTCATCGCGGCCCCGCTGGCGCGGTCGAGCGTCCGGCCCTGGTCGATCACCGGGCCCGATCCAGGTGAAGCGGTCGGAACACGCGTTTGGGAATTCTCAGTATGGCCGTCACCGTCCCGACCCTGCCCCTCAACGACGGGCGCCACATTCCGCAACTCGGCTTCGGCTGCTGGCAGCTCTCGGACGCGCAGGCGCCCGAGCTCGTCGGTCATGCGCTTCAGGCCGGGTATCGGCTGATCGACACCGCTGCCGCCTACGGCAATGAGGAGGGTGTCGGGCGGGGGATCCGCGAGGCTCAGGTGCCGCGCGCGGATGTCTTCCTGACCACCAAGCTGTGGAATGATCGGCAAGGCCGCGATGCGGCGCGCAAGGCCTTCGACGAGAGCCTGAAGCGCCTCGGGCAGGATTATGTCGATCTCTATCTGATCCACTGGCCCTGTCCGCAGCGGCGGCTGTTCGTGGATACGTGGCGGACACTGATCGAGCTTCGCGACGAGGGCCGCGCCAAGTCGATCGGCGTCTCGAACTTCACGCCGGAGCACATCGCCACGCTGATCGGCGAGACCGGCGTCGCGCCTGCCGTCAACCAGATCGAGCTGCATCCGCGGTTCCAGCGCGCGGAGCCGCGGGCCGACGATGCCCGTCGCGGCATCGTGACCGAGTCCTGGAGCCCGCTGGGGCAGGGCAAGGAGCTGAACGATCCGGTGATCGTCGCCATCGCCAAGGCCCACGACAAGAGCCCGGCCCAGGTGGTGCTGCGCTGGCAGGTGCAGATCGGCTGCGTGGCGATCCCGAAGACCGCCCGGCCCGAGCGCATCGTCGAGAACGTCTCGGTGTTCGACTTCGTGCTCAGCGACACCGAGTTGACTCAGATCGCTGCCCTCGATCGGCCGGATGGGCGGATCGGACCGGATCCCGCGACCTTCTGCTGAGCGCCACGCCCTTCGGCAGCGCAGCATAACACCGCGTCGCAAAAGATTTATGCTCAAGGCTAGCATATCTAGACAGACGGGTCCGACGCCCATAAGTTAGACGGCACAATGCTCAAACTGAGCATAATGGAGGACGCCATGACGGCGACCGTGTCACCCGTCTCTCGCACGTCGGTTCCGGGCCTGCCGCTGCCGGATCTCTACGCCCGTGTCAGCCGCCACGTTCCCGCGATCGAGTGGCCGGCGCTCGCCCCCGATATCGAGGCGATCCTGCGTCTGAAGCGCGAGCGCAATGCCGTGATCCTGGCGCACAATTACCAGGCACCGGAGATCTTCCACACGGTGGCCGACATCGTCGGCGACAGCTTGGCTCTGGCGCGGGAGGCGGTGAACGTCGATGCCGACGTCATCGTTCTGGCGGGCGTCCACTTCATGGCCGAGACCGCCAAGCTCCTGAACCCGGGCAAGACCGTGCTGATCCCGGATATGGGCGCGGGCTGCTCGCTGGCCGATTCGATCACGGCCGCCGACGTGCGCGGCCTCCGGGCCAAGTACCCCGGCGTGCCGATCGTGACCTACGTGAACACCTCCGCCGCCGTGAAGGCCGAATCGGACCTGTGCTGCACCAGCGGCAACGCCGTCGCTGTGGTGCGGTCGCTGAACGCTCCCCGGGTCCTGATGATCCCGGACGAGTTCCTGGCCCAGAACGTCCAGGCCGAGGTGCCCGAGGTCGAGATCCTGACCTGGGCTGGGCATTGCGAGGTGCACGAGCGCTTCACGCCCAGCGATATCCGCGACGTCCGCGACAGCTATCCCGGCGTTACGGTGATCGCGCATCCGGAATGCCCGCCGGACGTCGTCGCCGAATCGGACTTCTCGGGCTCGACCGCAATGATGATGGATTTCGTGCTCCAGAAGCGCCCGAGCCAGGTCGTGCTGGTGACCGAGTGCTCCATGGCCGACAACATCGCGGCGGCGAACCCGGATATCGAGTTCATCAAGCCCTGCAACATGTGCCCGCACATGAAGCGGATGAGCCTGAAGAACATCCGCCGGGGTCTGGAGACGATGACCCACGAGGTCACCGTCGACCCGGCGCTCGCCGACCGCGCCCGGGCGGCGGTCGAGCGCATGCTGCTGGTGCGCTGACGATGAACGCCGTCTCTCCCAACACGGCCGACCGCGTCGTCGTGGTCGGCGGCGGCGTCGCCGGGCTCAGCGTTGCGCTGCGGCTCGCGCCGCGTCCGGTGACGCTGATCACCGCCTCGGCCCTGGGGCTCGGCACCGCTACGGGCTGGGCGCAGGGCGGCATCGCCGCCTCCGTCGGGACCGACGATGCGGCCGCGCTCCACGCCGCCGACACCGAGGCCGCCGGCGCCGGGCTGACCGAGCTCGAGGTGGCGCTCCGGGTCGCCCAGGAAGGTCCCGCGCTGATCGACTGGCTTGTGCAGATCGGCGTCTCGTTCGACCGCGCCGACGACGGCGCGCTGGCCCTCGGTCTCGAGGCGGCCCACGGCCGCCGCCGCATCGTCCGCTCCGGCGGCGACGCCACGGGCGCCCGGGTGCTGGAAGGCCTGGTGCGGGCGGTCCTGTCCGCCCCCTCGGTCGAGGTGGTCGAGGCCCGCGCCTGCGGCCTGCTGCGGGACACGAACGGCGCGGTGGCCGGCATCGTGGCCGAGCGTGACGGCGCCCGGTTCCGCATCCCGGCCCGCGCCGTGGTGCTGGCCACCGGTGGTGTCGGCGCCCTCTATGCGGCCACGACGAATCCGCCCGGCGCCGTCGGCGGCGGCCTCGCGCTGGCCGCCCGCGCCGGGGCGGTGATGCGCGACATGGAGTTCGTGCAGTTCCACCCGACCGCCATCGCGGCCGGCGCCGACCCGATGCCGCTGGCCACCGAGGCTCTGCGCGGGGAGGGGGCCCGGCTGATCGACGAGACCGGCGCGGCCGTCATGGCCGGGATCGCGGGCGGCGACCTCGCCCCGCGCGATGTGGTCGCCCGCGGCATCTTCCAGGCACTTCAGCGCGGCCGCACGGTCTATCTCGACACCCGCGGCGCGCTCGGGGCCGCGATGCCGACGCGCTTCCCGACCGTGGCTGGCCTGTGCGTCGCCGCCGGCATCGACCCGGCCGTGCAGCCGATCCCAGTCCGCCCGGCGGCCCACTACCACATGGGCGGGGTGAAGGTGGACGCGCATGGCGCCACCTCGGTGCCGCGCCTCTATGCCTGCGGTGAAGTCGCCTCGACGGGGCTGCACGGCGCCAACCGGCTCGCCAGCAACTCCCTGCTCGAGGGGCTCGCCTATGCCGGCTTCATCGCCGACGCCCTCGACGCCCCGCTTCCGGGCGCGATCGTGCCCGAAACGGCGGCTCCTCGCTCGACGCCGGATCTGCCGGCGATCCGCAGGCTGATGGAGGCAAAGGTCGGCGTCGTGCGCGACACCGCCGGCCTCACCGAGGCGGTGGCGGCCCTTGAGCCCCGTGCGGACCATTGCGACGCCGCCCTGGTGGCGCTGATGATCGCCCGGGGTGCGCTGTCCCGCGAGGAGAGCCGCGGCGCCCATTGGCGCAGCGACTTCCCCCACACCGCCCCGGCGGCGCATACCGAGACGACCCTCGCCGCGCTGAAGGCCGAGCGCCGCGAGACCATCGAAGCAGGGACGGAGCTGACGCCGTGACGCAATCGGTCCTGACGGAAGAGATCCTGCCCCTGCCGCGGCTCCTGGTGGAGCCGACCGTGCGCGCCGCCCTGGTCGAGGATCTCGGCCGGGCCGGTGACATCACCACCGACGCCATCGTGCCGCCCGGCGAGCGGATGCGCGGCGTGATCGCGTCCCGTCAGGACGGCGTCATCTCCGGCACCGACGCCGCGTCCATCGCCTTCGCGCTGATCGATCCGGCCGTGACCGTCACGGTCGAGCGCGGCGACGGCGCCCGCGTGTCGCCCGGCGACGTGGTCCTGCGCCTTGAAGGGCCGGCCCGGGCGATCCTGACTGCCGAGCGCGTCGCCCTGAACCTGCTGTGCCGGATGTCCGGCGTCGCCACGGCCACGAACGGCCTCGTCGAGGCGGCCCGCCCGCACGGCAAGGCCTCGATCGTCTGCACCCGCAAGACCACCCCGGGCCTGCGTGCCCTGGAGAAGCACGCGGTCCGGGCCGGCGGCGGCTCCAACCACCGCTTCGGCCTCGACGATGCGGTGCTGATCAAGGACAACCACGTCGCGGTGGCCGGCGGCATCGTGCCGGCGATCGAGCGCGCCCGGGCCCGGGCCGGCCATCTGGTCAAGATCGAGTGCGAGGTCGACAGCCTCGATCAGCTGGAAGAGGCCCTCTCGATCGGGGTCGACGCGGTGCTCCTGGATAATATGGGCCCCGATCTGCTGACCCGCGCCGTCGCGATGATCGACGGCCGCGCCCTCTCGGAGGCCTCCGGCCGGATCACCCGCGAGACCGTGGGCGCGGTGGCGGCCTCGGGCGTCGACCTGATCTCCTGCGGCTGGATCACCCATTCGGCGGCGATCATCGACCTGGGCCTGGACGCCGCCTGAGACAAGAGACTCCCTCCCTGTGTTCGGGGAGGGGACAACGCGCTTCATTCCAATGTCATCGGGTTCGGGTGACACGTCTTCGCCGCGTTCGCGGCGGTGAGGGATTAAGTCTTCCGCCCCGCATCCGGCTTGCTAAGGTCGCGCACGACAGTGCCGCCATCGACCGGATACGCCCGTGCGCCAAGCCCTGAGTTCCGCGGCTGCTCCGGCGGTCACCCTGCCCACCGCGCCGGTGGCACGAAAACCCGGCGCCGTCCGGCACGGGCCCGGCCCGGCGCTCATGCTCGGGGCGCTCGGCGTCGTCTACGGCGATATCGGGACGAGCCCGCTCTACGCCTTCAAGGAGGCCGTGAAGGCGGCCACCGCGGGCGGCGCCGCAGTGCCGGCGGCGGCGCTGGGGGCTGTGTCGTTGATCCTGTGGTCGCTGATCCTGATCGTGTCGCTGAAATACGCGGTGCTGATCCTGCGCGCGGACAACCGGGGGGAGGGCGGCATCGTCGCCATGCTGGCCCTGCTCGGCGCCCGGCAGGCGCGGCCGGGGACCTGGAAGGCCGTGCTGCTGGTCATCGGGCTAGTTGGCGCGGCCCTGCTCTACGGCGATGGCGCGATTACCCCGGCGATCTCGGTGCTCTCGGCCATCGAGGGGCTCAAGGTCGATGCGCCGGTGCTGACCCCGTTCGTGGTGCCGATCACGCTGGTGATCCTGGTCGCCCTGTTCGCCGTCCAGCACAAGGGCGTGGCGGTGATCGGCCGGGTGTTCGGCCCGGTGATGCTGATCTGGTTCGTGGTCCTGGTCCTGCTGGCGATCCCGAGCATCCTGCGCGCCCCGGAGATCCTGGGCGCGGTCAATCCCTGGCGCGCCGTGGACTTCCTCGCCCATGCGGGCTGGCATGTGAGCTTCATGATGCTCGGCGCGGCCTTCCTGGCGGTCACCGGCGGCGAGGCGATGTATGCCGATCTCGGCCATTTCGGTGCCCCGGCGATCCGCGTGGCCTGGTTCGGCCTCGTCCTGCCGGCGCTGCTGATCCATTATTGCGGGCAGGGCGCCCTGCTGATGGCCGATCCGAGCGCCATCGAGAACCCGTTCTACCTGCTGGCCCCCGAATGGGCGCATTATCCGCTGGTCGCCCTGGCGACGATGGCCACGGTGATCGCCTCGCAGGCGGTGATCTCGGGCGTGTATTCGCTCACCCAGCAATCGATCCAGCTCGGCTTCATGCCGACGATGCGGGTGGTCCACACCGATCAGGACGAGCGCGGCCAGATCTACGTGCCGGCGGTGAATTGGCTGCTCGCTGCGGGGACGCTGACCGCCGTCGTGGTGTTCGAATCCTCCGATGCGCTCGCCGGGGCCTACGGGATCGCGGTCTCGGCGCTGATGGGCATCACCACCCTGCTCGCCGCCCTCATCGCCCTGCGCTGGGGCTACAACCCGATCCTGGTCTTCGCGGCTAACGGCTTCTTCCTGGCCATCGACGCCCTGTTCTTCGCCGCCAACAGCGTGAAGCTGTTCGAGGGCGGCTGGTTTCCGTTGGTGCTCGCCGCCGCGGTCGCCTTCCTGATGCTGACCTGGATGAAGGGTAACCACGTCCTGGAGGCGGTGCGCGAGACCATGCGCCAGCCGGAGGCGACGTTCCTGGCCCGCCTCGCGTCTCACCCGCCCGTCACCCTGCCGGGCACCGCGGCCTTCCTTACCGCCGCCACCGAAGGCATCCCGATGGCCCTGGGTCGGCTGGTCGAGCGCAGCCGCTGCCTGCACGAGCGCATCCTGCTGATCACCGTGATCTACGAGGAGGCCCCGGTGATCCCCGCCGAGGAGCGGGCGCAGGTGACCTTGGTCGCCCAGGGCATCCGCAAGGCGATCTCGAAATATACGCCAGGCATGGAGCGCGTCGTCCTGCGCTACGGCTTCATGCAGACGGCCTCGATCCCCGAGGGGCTTCAATGCGCGGTGAAGAGCGGCCTGCTGCCGCCGGAATATCTTGAGGATCTGACCTACTTCGTCGGCCACGAGGTGGTCATCCCGTCGGCCAGACCCGGCATGGCCCTGTGGCGCCAGGGCCTGTTCGCCTTCATGAAGCGGAATGCCGAGCGCACCGGCGCCCATTTCTGCCTGCCGACGCGGCAGATCGTCGAGGTCGGGACCGAGATCGAGATCTAGCGGCAAGCCCGAGGCAGACGTTGATCGAGTGCACCACATGCACTAATTTCGACCCATTGGGTAAGCTTTGGGCCCAAAGTGCCGACCTTCCACCGCTTCGACGGCTTTCGGATCGAAGTGCGGTCGCGGGACCATAGCCCGCCGCACTTCCACATGATCGGCCCCGATTTCCACGCGCTCGTCGATATCCGCACGTTGCAGGTGATCCAGGGGACGTACAGCCGCAAAGCCTTGGCCATGGTGGTGGATTGGGCGTCGCTTCATATCGAGGCCCTGATGATCGAATGGAGGCGACTCAATGAGCGCGGATGACATCGTCATCGTCGGGCGGCCTCTACCGAAGCTGGCCAGCGTCGCGCCGGCGGGCGGCAGCTTCGATGTGATGGTGACCTGGGCTGCCGGCGACCGTGCCGGGCAGACAGACCGAGTGGATCTCGCCCCGGTCATCTTCACCTACAAGGTGTTCCGGCCCTTGCGCGACGGTGCGATTCCGTTTGACGCCGTCCGGCTCGGCGCCTGGGGCGGCTCGATTGTCTGGGAGGGTGACGAGGATCTCGATATCGGGGCCGAGACGATCGAGGATTTGGCCGCGGCGTCGATGACGAATGCTGAATTCGCGGCTTTTCTTCAGCGCAACAACCTAACGCTCGACGCGGCGGCCGCTCAGCTCGGCATCGCCCGCCGCCGGGTGGCCTACTTCGCCAAGGATCGCGAGATCCCGCGCTACATCGCCCTCGCATGCCGCCAGCTCGACCGGATGCTGGGCCGGCCGATGCCGGGTGCGGTCGCCCACGCGCCGCACGCCGAACATGCTGCGGCCGGTGCAGCCTGACCGTGCCAAGCCTCTGCTCCGCAGCCTCATTGAAAACGGCTGGTCGCGCAGGCATATCCGCCCCGCATTTTCCCCTACGCGGAGGCATCACCCGTGAGCGAGACGATTGAGCGGCACGAGTTCGGGGCGGAGGTGGGTCGGCTCCTCGACCTCGTCGTGCACGCGCTCTATTCCGACCGCGAGATCTTCCTGCGCGAACTCGTCGCCAACGCCGCCGACGCCATGGATCGGCGCCGGTTCGAGGCCCTGACCTCGGCGGCGAGCGCCCTGCCGCCGGACGCGAAGGTCCGGATCGTGCCCGACAAGGAGGCGCGCACCCTGACCATCTCGGATGCTGGCATCGGCATGACCAAGGAGGATTTGGCGGCCAATCTCGGCACCATCGCCCGTTCCGGCACCCGGGCCTTCTCGCAGACCCTGGACGCGGCCAAGGCCGAGGACCGCCCGAGCCTGATCGGCCAGTTCGGCGTCGGCTTCTACTCGGCCTTCATGGTCGCCGACCGGGTCACGGTCACGTCGCGCCGGGCCGGCAGCGACGAGGCCTGGACCTGGGCGTCCGAGGGCCAGGGCAGCTACACGCTGGAGCCCGCCACCCGGGCCGAGCCCGGCACCGACATCGTGCTGCACCTCAAGGAGGATGCGGACGAGTACCTCGAGCCCTACCGCCTCGATCATCTCGTGCGGAAATGGGCCGACTTCATCACCGTCCCGATCGCCATCGTCCGTGACGGCAAGGACGAATCGGCCAACCAGGGCACCGCCCTTTGGCGCAAGCCAAAATCCGAGGTGACCGAGGAGCAGTACGAGGCGTTCTATCACGCCATCGGCATGAACTTCGACAAGCCCTGGGCAACGCTGCACTGGCGCGCCGAAGGCCAGCTCGAATTCTCAGCGCTGCTGTTCGTGCCAGGCGCGAAGCCGTTCCAGGCGCTGGAGAACGACCGGCAGAGCAAGGTCCGCCTGCATGTCCGCCGGATGTTCATCACCGACGAGGCCGAGCTGCTGCCGCCGTGGCTGCGCTTCGTCCAGGGCGTCGTGGACACCGAAGACCTGCCGCTCAACGTCTCCCGCGAGATGCTGCAATCGACGCCGGCGCTCGCCCGGATCCGCCGCGCCGTGACCGGCCGCGTCGTCTCCGAGCTGACCAGCCGCGCCAAGGATGCTGAGAGCTACCAGACCTTCTGGGAAAACTTCGGCGCGGTGCTCAAGGAGGGCATCTACGAGGATTTCGAGCGCCGCGGCGAGATTGCGCCCCTGCTGCGCTTCCGCTCCTCTGCCGTGGAGGGCTGGACCTCTCTGCCGGACTACGTGTCCCGCATGGGGGACGGCCAGGATGCGATCTACTACCTCGTCGCCGACGATGCCGAGGCGCTGAAATCGTCCCCGCAGCTTGAGGGCTTCAAGGCCAGAGGTCTCGAGGTGCTGCTGCTGTCCGACCATGTCGACGCCTTCTGGCCCGACCAGCTCGGCAGCTTCGAGGACAAGCCGCTCAAGTCGATTACCAAGGGCGGCCTCGACCTGTCGAAATTCGCGCTCGCGGGTGAACAGCCGGAGGCGCCGGAAGGCATCGACGCGTTCGTGGCCGCCGTGAAGACGGCTCTGGGCGCCGAGGTCTCGGACGTCCGGACCACCGACCGGCTGGTCGACTCGGCCGTGGTGCTCTCGGCCGGCAGCGCCGGCCCCGACCTGCAGATGCAGCGGCTGATGCGCCGCGCCGGCCGCGGCGCTGCCGCGCAGCCGGTGCTGGAGATCAACCCCCGTCACCCGTTGATCCGGGCGCTCGCCGCCGCGCCCGAATCGGAAATCACCAAGGAGGCCGGCACGCTGCTCGACCTCGCCCGCATCCAGGACGGTGACAGCCCGCGCGATCCGGCCGGGTTCGCCCGCACGATCGCGGCGGCCCTGGCGGCGGCCCGCGGCGCCTGACGCCGAGCGATTTGCTCCATGGGATCGCAGCCGGGCCCGATGCGCTCGTGCCCGGCTGCGCTCGCGAAAATGGGGAGGCGCTTCGCACAGCGGGCCTCTTCGCAGCCACGTTGCTGCAACAGGCGGATGTGTGCTCACACACATCCGCGACGAAAGTTTCCGAGTTCGGTTGATCATTCCGAAACAGGCGAGCCATAACTTCGCCACCGGTCGGGGCCATTCCCCGACCGGTGGCGCGGGCGCGGTGGGGGCCGCAGGCGTCTGAGCCGATCCCTCTCGTGCGCGCGGCCTGCGCGCCTCACGGACGCTGCATGAACCCGGTCGAGGCTTCAGCCGGCAACGGACAGGCGGTCGCGGCGGCGCGCACGCGGGCTCATGCCCGGGCGTACCGCCACAGCGGCCGCGTGCGGACGATGCGCCGCCTCATTCCGGTGGCGGCCGGCGGCTCGGTCGCGCTGCTGCTCGCCTATCTGTTCAATCCCTTCGCCACGAACCTGCCGGGCGTCTCTCTCGGCCCAGTGACGGTGGCCGGCTCCAAGGTCCGCATGGAGAGCCCGCGGCTCGCGGGCTTCCGCCAGGGCAACCGCGGCTACGAGGTGACGGCCGACGCTGCCCTCCAGGACGTCCGCAAGCCGACCCTGATCGAGCTGGAGCGGATGCGCGGGCATCTCGCCACCGACGACCAGGGCGGCATGGCCCGGCTCTCGGCCGCGTCCGGCCTGTTCGACACCGCCCGCGAGGCGCTCGACCTGAAGGACGACATCCGGATCTGGACCGACAAGGGCGAGGAGGCGCGCCTGCGCTCGGCTGCGGTGATGTTCAAGACCGGCTCGGTGAGTTCCCAGGAACCGGTCACCGTCTCGACCCCGCGCGCCACCGTGAATGCCAACGCCCTCGACGTGGTCGAGAACGGCAAGCGGATCTCCTTCGTCGGGAACGTGCATGTCGTCATCGTCAACGACGACCCGGCCGACAAGGCGCCCCCGCGCATCCTGACCTCGAACGCCGAGCCGGCGGAAGGCAGCCGATGAGCGCGCGTGCAACGCTCTGTGCGGCCCTGGCCGCTTGCCTGGCATTTTCTGGCCCGGCCCTCGCCGAGAAGCCCGCCAAGAAGGATTCGCCCTTCGGCAATATCGGCGGCGGCGGCAAGGACCCGATCAAGATCGACGCCGACCGGCTCGACGTGTTCGACCGGGAGAACCGGGCGGTGTTCGTCGGCAACGTCGTGGCCGTGCAGGGCGAGAGCACGATCCGCTGCTCGACCATGACCGTCTACTACAAGCGCGGCAAGGACAGCGCGAACAAGGATGCGTCCGCGGATGCGGGTGCCGCGGCGCCGGCGCCGAAGAACCCGGCCGAGAACGGGATCCAGAAGGTCGATTGCGCCGGCCCGGTCACGGTGGTCCAGAAGGATCAGGTCGCCACCGGCGATCACGCGGTGTTCGACCAGGATGCCAAGCGCATCGTGCTGACCGGCAACGTCGTGCTGAGCCAGTGCCAGAACGTCACCCGCGGCCAGCGTCTCGTCTACGATATGGGCACCGGGCGGGCGAACATGGACCCGGTGGCCGGCGGGCGCGTCTCCGCCCTGTTCGTGCCCGGCGAGAAGGCCGACGCCAAGGATGGCAAGGCGAAGGGCTGCACGCAGCTGCCGGTCAAGCCGCGGGCCCAGGTCAATTGAGCGGCGCGGTCGCGTTCCGGGCGGAGCCGCAGGATTCGGCGGCCCGCCCGACATGGCTCGGCCGCCTGTTCGGCCGGCGCGCCAATCCGCCCGTCGCGGATGCCGATGAGATCGCTGCGGCGGACGAGGGCGGTCCCGGCATCCTCAGCGTGCGCGGTCTGCGCAAGAGCTACGGCGCCCGCACCGTCGTGCACGAGGCGGGGCTCACGGTCCGAACCGGCGAGGCGGTGGGGCTCCTTGGCCCCAACGGCGCCGGCAAGACCACGATCTTCTACATGATCACCGGGCTGGTGGCGGCCGACCGCGGTCACATCACCCTGGACGGCCTGCCGATCACCCATCTGCCGATGTACCAGCGGGCGCGGCTCGGGATCGGCTACCTGCCGCAGGAAGCCTCGATCTTCCGGGGGCTCACCGTCGAGGACAATATCCGCGCCGTGCTCGAAGTGGTCGAGCCGGATCGCAAGGAGCGGGCGCGCAAACTCGATGCGCTGCTCGAAGAGTTCGACATCGCGCGCCTGCGCAAGTCCCCCTCGATCGCGCTGTCGGGCGGCGAGCGGCGGCGCTGCGAGATCGCCCGGGCGCTCGCCTCCTCGCCAACCTTCATGCTGCTCGACGAGCCCTTCGCCGGTATCGACCCGATCGCGGTGGGCGACATCCAGGATCTGGTGAAGCACCTCAAGCAGCGCGGCATCGGCGTGCTGATCACCGATCACAACGTGCGCGAGACGCTGGGCCTGATCGACCGCGCCTACATCGCCCATTCCGGCCGCATCCTCACGGAGGGCACGCCGGAGGAGATCGTGGCGAATCCTGATGCCCGGCGCCTGTATCTCGGCGAGGATTTCAGGCTTTAGCCCCCACCAGTCACGGGAAGTTCCGAAAGCCGGCTTGGCCGGCGGCGCGCCAGCACCAGCAGCGCGATCATGGCCGCCCCGATGCACGCGGCCGCGAAGGCGTTACCCGCAAAGACCGCAGCGACATCCACCCCGAGATCGACCGCGATCCGCGCGCCGACGATGGACGTGAGACTGACGCTGCCCCAGCCGACGATCTGCGCGATGGCGATGATGATCAGGACGCGAATCGACACGCGATCCGGACGCATGAATAACTCATCCTTGTCCCGGCCGCGAACGACCTGGATCGACAGAAAGACCGGCATCGGCGACATGAGAATGTCGCTCCTGCGAGCCAGGAGCGTCGACCCCGGCTTGCAGCATCACCTTGGATGCCGCCTCGCGACACCGGACCGTGGATGTGAGCCCGATCCAAATCCGATGGAGCGATCACGCCCTCGCGCGCATGCGCATGCGCGCGATCGAGGCAGCTTGGGTCGAGCGAACGATCCGCAATCCGGAGGTGATCGAACCCGATCCTGTCCAACGCGGACGGGTTCGGGTCTTCGCGGCCGTGCCGGAGCGCGACGGGCGGATCTTAAGCGTGATAGACGAACCCCTGGAGGGCGACGAGATTGCGGTTGTGACGGCTCTCCTTGATCGGGACGCACCCGCCAGAGGAAACAGACCCGATGACATCCGAATACGATCCGGCGGTCGACGCCCTCTACATCCGTCTCGCCGATGCGCGTGTCATCGAGAGTGAAGAGCTTCCCCCGGCCTCATCGTCGACCTCGACGCCGAAGGACGGATCGTCGGCGTCGAGATCTTGGACGCCAGCAAGCACGTCGCTCCCGGGGGCGACCTGGATCGTCTGCGCGCGGCCTGACCCCGGCCTGTTCCAACAAAAGGGCTGTGAGACTTCAGCCCGATCGCGATAGGCGCAGAGCGTGGTCTAGCCTCACCCCTTCCAGTTCTTCAGCGCCGCGAACGGGCTGTCCGCCTCCGGCGGCTTGTCCGGGTTCAGCACCGGCTCGACCTGGGCGATCGCGTCCGTCATCGAGAAGGCCGAGCCGCTCTGGAGCCGGCCGCCGGCGGCATCGCGGTGGCCGCCACCGCGGAACAGGCGGGCGCCGTCGAGCGCCGTGCCGTCGTTGGAGCGGAACGACAGCGTGCCCATCCGCTGCACGTTGACGACGCGCTTGGCCCGGCCCGCATCCATGATCAGGTCGGAGACCCGCTGGAACGTGCCCGAATCGAGGGCGAACGACAGGAGCGTGCCGTCCTTGAGGGGGCGGAACAGGGCGTCCGAGCGGGCGAGCGCCCGGGCGAGCCGCATGCGCGTGGTCAGCGCTCGGTCGTCGTCCGGCGCGTCGCGCAGGAGGGTCTCGACCACGTCGGAGCGGATCGCGAGGGCGCGCCGCTCGAGATCGGCCGGGGTCGCACCCTCGCGCAACGACACGGCGGCCGCTCGCAGCAGGCCGGACATGAAGGTCTCGTGCCAGGGATGGCCGACGGGCACGAAGCTCGACACGCTCTCCCAGAACAGCTCGTCGAGCGCCAGGCCCCCCGGGAAGGCGGCGCTGTCCTTGCGCCAGAGGTCAACCGCGTCGATCGCCGCGACAAGGGCGGTGAGGTCGGTGTCGGGCTCGTGGGTGGCGAACAGGGCCCGGTGATCGAAGGCCATCCGTGTGGCACAGACGGTCTCGTCGATCAGCAGGACGCAATCCGGATCGCCGAGGTCGATTCGGCTCAGGCCTGGCCGCTCGGGATCGGCCAGGGGCTCCAGGCCTTGGCGGCGCAGCTGGTCCAGCGAGGAGGCGTGATGGTCGAGGACCACGAGCCGGTGCTTCCGGCCGTCCTCACGGCGTCGGTTCATGGCGGCAAACTTCTTCAGGCCGGCAATGGTCTGCTCCTCGAGGCCGAGATCGGTCATGAGCAGGATCTCGCTCTCGCCCGCCCGGGCCAGGCGCTTGGTCTCGTCCTCGAAGACGGGGCCGACATCGCTGTAGCGCGGCACGTGGACGACGCGCTCGACCGCCGCGCAGGCGGAGGCGACCGTGGCGGCGCCGTAGCCGTCGAGGTCGTGGTGGGTGATCTGGATCAGGCGCACGCGGGACGATCTCGGTCGGTGGCGGGTCCGGGCGGTCTACGACGCCCGGCGCCGCGACGCGAGGGGGCCACCTGTTAGCCGGCAGCTTCCCCTGGCCGGCATCCGGTGCAGAATATCGGCGGGATGCCGTGAGTCGCTGACGCACGATCGGACCCGAAGCACCGTGAAGCGTGCGCGTCAGCCCAGGGGGGAAACAGTGGCTCCAGTCGGAACGCCGCGCGTGAAGCGCATCCAGACGATCTCGCTCGCCCTTCTGGTGACGGCCGGGGTGGTCAATTACGTCGATCGCGCCACCTTGGCGGTGGCCAATCCGCTGATCCGGCAGGATCTCGGCCTGTCGATTTCCGACATGGGCCTGCTGCTGTCGGCCTTTCTCTGGGCCTACGCCTTCGCGCAGCTGCCGGCCGGCGCCCTGTCCGACCGGCTGGGCCCGCGTCTGACTCTGACCCTGGGCTTAGGCTGCTGGTCGCTCGGCCAGATGCTCGGCGGTGTGGTGACCTCGTTCTGGCAGTTCGTAGGTGCGCGCATCGTGCTCGGCGTCGGCGAGGCGCCGCATTTTCCGACCTGCGCCCGGGTCTCGCGCGACTGGTTCAACATCCGTCAGCGCGGCACCGCCACCGGGATCTGGAATTGCGCGTCCTCGCTCGGCACCTTCCTGGCCCTGCCTTTGCTGACCTTCCTGATGGTGACATTCGGCTGGCGGTCCATGTTCGTCATCATGGGCGCCGCCGGGCTGGTTCTCGCCGGCATCGTCTACCTGGTGTTCCGCAATCCCCCCGAGGTGGACCTGACCCAGGCCGAGCGCGCCTTCTTGGAGGAGGGCGATGCTCCCAACACCGACCGGCGCGTCACCTGGCACGCGTGGCAGCGGCTGTTCCACTACCGGACCAGCTGGGGCATGATCATGGGCTATTTCGGCTGCATCTACATGACCTGGCTCTACACGGCCTGGCTGCCGAGCTACCTCGAGATCGAGCGGCACTTCACCCTGCAGAAGACCGGCATCATCGGCGCGATCCCGTTCGCGTTCGGGGTGCTGGGCGGCATACTCGGCGGGCGGATCGTCGACATCCTGGTCCGCCGCGGGATCGACCCGATCCGGAGCCGCAAGATCCCGATGGTCGTGGGCCTGCTGGCGACGGCGGCCTGCACCGTGGTGGCCGCGCTGACGCCGAGCGACACGCTGGCGATCGCGTGCATCTCGGCCTCGCTCTTCCTGGTCTATGTGAGCTCGTCGGCCGCCTGGGCGATGGCCTCCGTGGCGGCCCCGGCCAACTGCACCGCCTCGCTCGGCTCCATGCAGAATTTCGGCGGTTATATCGGCGGTGCCCTGGCGCCGATGATCACCGGCTTCATCGTCGGCGGGACGGGCCAGTTCTCGCTCGCCTTCGTCACCGGTGCGGCGATCGCCGTGGTGGCGGCGATCGGATACTGGGTGCTGATCCAGGATCCGATCGCTGCCGAGACCCCCGCCGAGGCCGTCGCCGCCGGCCTCACGCCCGCCGAATAGGCGGCGGTCAGCCGCGCATATGCGGCACCGGCGCGTGGAGATCACGCGCCGGCCGGCGGGCCTGGAAGTTCCGGCGCATCAGGTCGACGAAGGTCGCGGCCGGGCCGTCCCAATCGTGGCGGGCGGCATGCGCCCGGGCGGCGCTGGCGTCGAAGGGCAGGCGGCCGTCGATCGCGGCGCCCATCAATTCGGCCAGCCGCTCGACCCGGTCGGGGGCGTCCGGGTCGAAATAGCTCGCCGCGCTGCCCCCCGCCTCCGGGATCGCTGTGAGGCTTGACGCGATCACCGGCGTGCCCCGGGCGAGACTGTCGAGCACCGGGATGCCCCAGCCCTCGCCGCGGCTCGGGAAGACCAGGGCGGCAGCCCGGGCGTAAAGGTCGGACAAGCCGTTATCGTCGATGCCGGCGATGTGCACCGCGTCCGGGGTCCGGGTCAGCCGGTCGAGGGTCTCGGGCCGCTCGCCGTCGCCCTTGCCCACGACGATCAGCCGGGCCGCCCCCTCGGGCAGCCGCGCGAAGGCGTCGAGCACGAGGCCGAGATTCTTGCGCGGCTCCAGGCGGCCGACCATCAGCAGGTACGGACGGCCGTCCGCCAGCGGACTCCGTTCGGCGGAAGCCCGGGGCGGTGTCGAGCCGCAGCGCACCTCGGCGATCCGCTCGCGCTCGATGCCGTAGACCTTCGCGATGGAATCGCGGCTGTAATCCGAGATGGTCAGGACCAGCTTGGCCCGCTTGGCCGAGAGCCGGGTCAGCACGCGGTTGCGCCAGCGCATCCGCCAGGAGAAGAATTCCGGGTGGGTCTCGAACAGGATGTCGTGGACCACCACCACCTGCCGGCTCCCCGGCACCAGCGGCGGGGCGATGTAGGTGGTCAGCAGCGTGTCGAGGCGGTCGCGGAACACCAGCCACGGCCAGATCGCCAGGAGGCGCAGGCTCGCCGGCACCCGCGGCAGCCGCTTGTGCTCGATATTGGCGCCCGAGACGATGCGGGCGCAGGCCTCCGGATCGTGGGAATAGACCAGGTAGATCGCGTCCGGGTGGCGGGCGGCGGCCCGTCCGATGATGTTGACGAGCCAGGTGCGGCTGCCCTGGGGCTTGCCGGTGAGCACATGCGCGTCGATGCCGATACGTAGCATGTTACGGGCTCCTATAGGCGCCGAAGGTCGGGGCTTCGCCGGCCGCGTAGGCGCGCCCGGCGAGGTCGCGCGTCGCACCGAGCGGGATGCCGGCGCGGGCGGGGGGCGTGATCAGCGCGAGGCCGTTCGCGAGCGGCTTCGTCGGGTCGCGGAAGGCGGGGGTGCCGACGAGGTCGGGGCCCTGGCCGTTCAGCGGCAGGGTCGCGCCGTCGCTGGTGGTCGTGGCGGCCCAGCGATAGAGCGGGGCGCCGACGCTGCTGCCGATGAAGTTCGGCCCGATCGCGTTGTTGTTGTCGGCGGTGGTCGCCTCGACCGCGATCGCCGCGATGCCGGGCCGGGTCGCGAAGGCGATGTTGTTGAGCACCCGGTTGCCCGCGGTGCGGTCGACCTGCTTGGTATAGTCGGAGGCCAGCACGATCTCGCCGCGATAGACGTGCTTGCCGCCGGAATCGCGCATGTTGCCGGTGACGGTGTTGTTCACCACCAGGTTCGAGCCGGCATCGAACAGGTTGATGCCGGCGCCGTCATTGTCGGCCGCCACGTTGAACGCGACGGTGTTGCCGTCGCACCATTGGTCGATCTGGATGCCGTTGCCGTCCTGGCCGGTGGTTTCCTTCTGGCCGGTCACGATGTTGTACCGGATGGTGTTGCGGTCGCCCGCGTCCTGGGCGGCGTCCTTGGCGTAGACGTGGATGCCCGAGGTGCCGGACATCCCGACGCCGTTGCCCGAGACCCGGTTGCCCTCGACCACGTAGCCGGAGCCGTTGATCTCCATCCCGTGGATGCCGTTGCCGGTCACGGTATTGGCCAGGATGAAGCTCGGATCCTCCGGCGGCACGTTGATCACGTCGACGGCGACGCCGTGGGTCTTGTTGTCGGCCAGCGTGTTGCCGGTGATGCGGTGACCGGCTCCCGCGCCGTCGCCGATCCAGATGCCGAGGCCTGATTTCGACACGGTCGAATCCGCAACTGTGACGTGGTGCGAGCCGCGGCGAATGATGAAGCCGGAATTGACCGCGCCTCGCACGGTCAGGCCGGTCACCGTGACGTAGGCGGCATTCTCGAACACCACCGAGTTCGACAGGACGGGCGTGGTCCCGGCCACCGCCGCCACGGTGACCGGCGCCTCGGCGCTGCCGCGGGCGCCGATCACCGCCACGTCGCCGTAGCTGCCGCCGCGGACCAGCACGCTGGAGCCGGGCGCGAGGCTCGCGAACGGGACATCGGCGAGCCGGGCCACCGTGCGGTAGCCGTCCATCGTGCCCCCCGCCGGGTCGACCAGGATCTTCTGCTGCGACTGGGCATCGGCCGCGCCGCAGGCGGCAAGTGCCGGCAGCAGCAGAGCCGCGAAGAGGCTTCGAACGTGCATCCGCGGCCGCCTCACGCCGCCAGCGCCCGGGCGATGGCGAGCCGTTTCTGCCGCTGGAACAGCCGGCGCCAGATCGTGCGGCCGGCTTCCGGGCTGATCCGGGTCAAAGCCCGCGCCGCCATCTGCCAGCCGGGCAGAAGGGCGGTCGGCATCGCCAGATCGGCGACCCGGTGGCGCGGCGAGGCGGCGAGCGGCGGCGGGCCGACGAGGCCCAGCCGGGTGAGGTCGGCGACCAGGTCCGGACGCTTGCGGTACCACAGCACCAAAGCCGCGCCCTCGCGCTCGGCGATGCGCAGATAGGCCGCCTCGTCGAGGAGGTGGTGGTGATAGGCCAAGGCTTCCGGGGCGTAGAACAGGTGCATGCCGCGCCGGGCGAGACGCTCGCCGAGCTCGATATCCTCGTGCCAGGTGAGCCGCGGGTCGAAGCCGCCGGCCTCGTCGAGCAGGCGCCGGTCGACGCTGACGTTGCAGGTCAGGAAGGCGTCCCAGCCGACCTCCACGCGCCCCGCGAGGGCGTCGTAGGACGCGTCGTGGTGCAGGGCCGAGAACGGCGAGAACGGCAGGGCCGGGTCGATGGTCATGCGCCCGAGGATCGCGGTCGCGCGCCCGCCCCGCTTGGCATGGGCGGCGAGATGCGCCGCGACGAGCCCGGGGGCCGGGATCGTATCGTCGTTGACGATCAGCAGCCGCTCGCCCCTCGCGACCCCAATGGCATGGTTGCGGGCGGCGTTGGCCCCCTGGTTCTCCTGGCGCAGATGCACCACCGGAACGCGGCCCGCCGCCACCGCCCGGCTGATCACCGTGCCGGTCGCATCCGTGGAGCCGTCGTCGCAGACCACGATCTCGAACGGGACGTCGGTCGTCTGCCGATCGAAGGCCCGCAGGCACAGGCGCAGCGTATCGGCGCGGTTGTAGGTCGGGATGATGACCGAGAGCACGGGGACGTCGCTCATGACGAAGCTTCCGGGATCGACAGGGCAAGGGGATCGGTGGGCGGATCGGCGGGGGCGCGACGGCGCAGGCACAGCCACGTAGCCACCGCGGCGGAGAGGCCCGCAGCGGCCGGCACCGTGACCGTCACGAGCGCCGCCGGGCCGGCGACCCAGACGAGGGCCGTGACGAGGCCGGGCCCCAGAACGGTCGGTCCGTCTGCCAGGGCGAGGGGCGGTCCGGCCTCCCGCCAGAAGGCGTGGGCGACCACCGCCAGCATCGCGACCTCGGCGAGGAGTGCGGCCCAGGCCGCGCCGAGCAACGGGTCGAGGGGGATCAGCACTGCGCAGGCCGCGAAGTTCGTGGCGCAGGCCGCCGCGCTGCCGCGGACCGCGAAGCCGGTCCGTCCGAGCGGCACGAGCCCGGCGAACAGCACCGTGGCGGCGATCAACAGGGCGCTCATGGCGGCCGCGATGCGCAGGACCGGCGCGGCGGCGGCGAAATCCGGTCCGAAGACGAGGCGGACCAGGGGCTCGGCGACGGCGCAGGCCGCTACGGTCCCGGCGATCGCGGCTGCGAGGATCAAAGTCAGCGCCGGGCGCACGCTGGCGCGGAGGCGGTCGGTGCCGGATCGCGGCCGGCCGGCCTCGAGCGGCCCGACCGCCCGTCCGAAGACCGGCACGAGCGGGGCGCACAGGGTGATCGCCACTGCGGCGCCGAGCTCGAAGAATCGGAAGCCGGCGGTGAACTGGCCGAGCTCGGCCGCCCCGGCCAGGGCCGCCAGCATGATCAGGCTGATGCGGCCGTTGAGCGAGCCGAGCGCGTTCGAGATCCCGACCCCGGCAGCGGCACGAACGGTCGCCCAGCCATGCGTCACGGAGGCGGGGCGCACGGCTACGAGTCGGGCCGCCAGGACGAGGCCGACCGCGCCGTAGACGATGCCGGAGGTCACCGCGACGACGCTCAGGGCGGCCTCAGGCCATTGCAACCAAAGCGCGAGTGCCGTGCCGCCGACCAGGGTCGCGGCGTTGGCCACGGACGGCCAGACCGACCAACCGGGCCGGCCGCAGACCTGGAACAGAGAATCGAGAAAGCGCGCCGCAGCCAGAGGCATCAGCACGGCCGCGAGCGCCAGGGCCGGCCGGATCTCAGCGGGCAGGAGCGGCAGGGCGCAGAGCAGCAATGCCCCGGTGGTGACACCGAGGAGCAGACGCGCCGAGATCATACGGCCGAATTCGACCGCGCGCATCTCCGGCGCCCCGGCCCCGAGGCGCGCGCCGAAGGTCAGCGTCGTTCCGAAATCAGCGGCGATGAGCGCCACTGCCAGCACCGCCAGGGCGAGCCCGTAGCGGCCGAGCGCCTCCGGGCCGACAGCATGGCCGACCATCACGAAGGCGGCGAAGCCCGCGGCCAAGTAGACGCCGCGCCCGGCGGCCTGTCCGAGCATATTGGCGCCGTAGCGCAGGCCGCCGGTGCGACCACGTCCACGCAATCGATTTACCAAGCGGTACATCTCTCGGTGAAGCCCTGCTGAAATCCGCGACCTACGATTGCATCGTGGCAGGCTGCGTATGGCTTGCAACCGCATCTTCAATTTATGGTTGCAGAGATAGAGCGTCTGAGGAAACCGGAGGACTGCGTATGCCCGAGCGCGCCGAGACTGCCGCCCGAGGGATCCACCTCGCGGGCGCAACGGGATCCGCTGGGGAGCGACGGCCGGACTGGGCGCAGATGCGCGCCGCCCTCGCGGCGGACCGGGCGCATTGGCATCGCCGGGGCCACGGCTCGGCGACCCTGCGCCGGGGCTATCACGCGGTCTGGCTCTACCGGCTGTCGCGCTACAGCCACGAGCGCGGCTGGCGGATGGCGGCCTGGCTGCTGTGGCTGGTCAACGGCTGGTGGACCGGCGCCGACATCCCGCCGTCGAGCCGCATCGCCGGGGGGTTGTTCCTGCCGTATCCCCACGGTGCCGTCATCGCCGGGGCCGTGGGGCACGACGCGGCCTTCGGGGTCCAGGCCTCGATCGGTGGCCTGCTGAAGGAGCCCGATCAGGATATCGGCGGCGGTCCGGGCCTGCCGGTGCTGGGGGACGGCGTGGTGCTGGAGGCCGGCGCGATCGTACTCGGCGCAGTGCTTGTCGCCGACCGGGCCCGGATCGGCCCGCGCACGATCATCCTCAAGGATGTCCAGATCGGCGAGACGGTGATGCCGCAGCCCTGGCGTCCCCTGCCGGGTCGCGGGGCCGTCGCATGACCGGCGCTGCATCGACCACACAGGCAGGCGGCCCTGCGGCTGCGACCGGGTTGGCGGAGCTGCGCCGCCTCCTGGCGGCCGATTTCGCCCGCGTCCTGCGCCAGACAACCGGCGGCAAGCCGACCTCGCGGCTGCGCCGCCTGATGCACCTGACCCTGCCGGCGATGCAGGTCGCGATCTTCCACCGCACCGCCCATTTGCTCTACGGCCGCGGCTGGCGGCGCTCGGCCGCCCTGGTCTCCGACCTGTCGCTGCGGCTGACCGGCGCGAGCCTGCATCCGGGCTCGTCGATCGGTCCCGGCCTGTTCGTGCCGCATCCGGCCCGGGTGGTGTTCTGCGCCAGCGCGGGGACCGACCTGATCCTGCTGCCCGGGACCCTCGTGGGTCCGCGGGACTGGGTGTTCCCCGGGCAGCCGTTTCCGGCGGACGCGCCGCGCCTCGGCGACGGGGCGGTGGTCGGCGCCCACGCCGCCATCCAGGGCGCCGTCACGGTCGGCGCCGGGGCGACGATCGGGATCGGCGTGTGCACCTTGCGGGACGTGCCGGCCGGCACCGTGACGATGCTGGCCCAGCGGCAGATCCGCAGCCTCCAGGCGGGGTCGGGGGGCGCCGATGCAGCCTAGAGCGCTCGCCGTCGAAGTGGATCCCGGTTCGGCGCAAGCGAGCGCGCCAAATCAAAGACTTAGAGCCATTCCCGATTGCAACGCGATCGGGAATGGCTCTAGCCCGGAACAGCCGGTCCGGCGCTCAGGCCGGCCCGTGCTCGTGCCGGCGCATCGCCTCCCGGCCCCGGCGGGCGGCCCGCCGGGACGGGAGCTGGCGCCGGAGCACGTCCTCGTAGGCATCGAAGATGCCGCGCCACCCGAAGGCGTCGGCGTGCCGCTCCCGGGACGCCGCCGACAGGGCGTCGAGCCGGCTCGGCGCGGCGCGCACGAGGTTCAGGATGCCCCGGCGCAGCTCGGTCTCGTCGCCGAAATAGATCGCGCCGTCGCCCGCCACCCAGCGGTTGAACGGGTTGTCGTGGGCGAGGATCGGAGAGCCCGCCCCGAGCGCCTCGACCAGCGACGGGTTCGTCCCGCCGACGGTGTGGCCGTGGATGTGGAAGCGGGCATGCAGCCGCAGGGCCGCCACCCGCTCGGCTTCGTAGATCGCGCCGGCGAAGATCACGTCGGGGCCGCCCGCGGCCTTCACAACCCGGTGATAGGGATCGGACTCCATCAGCTTGCCCAGCACGACCAGAGGCAGGCCGGGGCGGATCTCGCTCCAGGCGCGCACGATCTGGAGCACGAGGTTCTCGGGCACCACCCGGGCGATCAGCAGCCCGTAATCGCGCGGGCGCACCTTGAGGTCGGCCAGCGGGGCGGTCGATGCCTCCAGCACCGGGTCGGCGCCGTACGCGATGGTGGTGATCCGCTTCGCCGAGGTGTTACGGGCGAGGTGCCGGGCGATCTCCGGATGGTCGGCGATCAGATGCGTGGAGAACAGGCTGCCGAGGCGCTCGTTCAGCCAGAACCACGCCTTGGCGGTCTTCGACCACCGGTCGCGCTTCCACTCGATCCCGTCCATGTTCATCACGCTGCGCTTGCCCGTGAGCCGGTACAGGATCGAGAACGCAGCGGTGTTGTAGCCGAGGACCAGCGGCAGGGCCGGCCGGAACGCCGCCTTCAGGGTGCATTTCAGGTCGAACACGATGGTCGCGAAGGCCCCGTCGCCGCGGACCGCCACCGGGATCAGCGCGATGCCGCGCCAGACGCTCGGCGGGGTCGGTTTGCTGACCTGGCAATAGACCTCCACCCGCCAGCCCCGCTCGACGAGCTCCAGCGCCAGGCGTTCGGCCAGGGTCTCGAATCCCCCATGCGCGGCTGGCACGCCGCGGGTTCCGAGGATCGCCACGGCCGGACGCCGGTCCGTCTCGCCCCCCTTCACCACCACCGCGCGCACCGCGCCGTCAGAGGAGCCTGAAGAATGGTCACCGTCGAACAGCGCCTGTTCCGGGAGATGGGCGCCGGGGGGTATTCCCGGCAGGACCACCGGATGGAGTACATTGTTCGCGTCAACGCGCTGCTCCGGCCGGAGATGCGGGTGATGGAGTTCGGGGCCGGGCGCGGCAAGTGGAGCGATGACCCGGTTCCACTGCGCCGGCACCTCGGCGACTTCCGCGGGCGCTGCGCCCACGTCATGGCCTGCGACGTGGACGAGGCGGTCCTCGAGAACAAGTCGGCCGACGAGGTTCGGCTGATCGGTCACGACGGGATCCTTCCATTCCCGGACGCGAGCTTCGACCTGATCTCGGCGTTCTCGGTCCTCGAACATATCGAGCATCCCGAGGTCACCGCGTCCGAGCTCGGCCGGGTCCTCGCCCCGGGGGGCTGGCTCTGCGCCTGGACGCCCAATCGCTGGGGCTATGTCGGGGTCGGCGCGCGGCTCATCCCGAAGCGGCTGCACGCGCAGGTCCTGCGCTGGGTCGAGCCGCGGCGGGTCGAGATCGACTCGTTCGTTCCGCTCTACACGATGAACACGGAGGCGGCGCGGAAGCGGCTTTTCCCAACTGATCGGTTCGAGCACTTCACCTACAGTTTTGACGGGCAGCCGTTCTATCATGGCGAGAACATCGTCCTGGGCAAGTTCTGGGAGCTGCTGTTCCGGCTGACGCCGGGTCCGTTGAAGGGCTATCACATGGTCTTCATCCGCAAGAAGGCTTGATGCCAGTCTGAATTCAGCTTCGAAGACTGCGCAGGTGGGCAGAAAACCTGCGCATGTCTTCGGCCTTCCGGGCCAGTTCCGGCTGCTGTTTCAGCCGGCCGGCGAGCCCGTAGATCAGCGCCCGCAGGGTGAAGCCGAGCTGCAGCGGGCCCGAGAAGAAGGCCGGCGAGGACAGGAACCGGCCGGCATTGCGCAGGCGGTAGATCCCCGCCAGCCCGTCGAGCCACCGGGCCGAGCGCGTGCCCGCCGATCCGCCCTGGAGGTGGACGACCGCGATCCCCGGCAGGTAGGCGACCCGCCATCCGGCATCGCGCAGCCGGCAGCCCCAATCCACATCCTCACCGTAGAGGAACATCGGGCTCTCCAAGCCGCCGATCGTCTCGATCGCCGCACGGCGCATCAGCAGGAACGCGCCGCAGACCCAGTCCACGTCGAGGGCGGCGCGTCCTCTGGCCTGCCGGCTCGCCAGGTAGAGACCGCGCAGGCCGAAGCGCCCGGACAGGCCCGCGGCATGGACCAGGGTCGAGAGCGGGCGCGGCTCGTAGCCGGCATCGCCGACTTGGTGCCGGCCGTCCGGGAAGGTCAGGCGCGACCCGACCGCGCCGACATCCGGATGCGCGTCGAGATGGGCCAGCGCTCCGGCGAGCGCGTTCGGGTCGCGCAGGAACGCGTCGGGGTTGAGCAGCAGGATCGTGTCGCCCTGTGCCGCCGCCAGGGCGACGGCGTTGCCGCCCGCGAAGCCGTGGTTGGTCCGCTCCGCGATCAGCCGCACCCACGGGAAGGCGCGAGCGATCCGCTCTGGCGTCCCGTCGGACGACGCGTTGTCGACCAGGATCACCTCATAGGGGCGGTCGATCCGGCTGGCTGCGAGGAGCTGCAGGCAGGTCTCGATGTCGGGGCCGGCGTTGTAGGTGACGATCAGGACGCTGAGACGGATGCCGCTCATGGTCCGTATCCTTCCCGATACCGTTCGGCCGCCGCACGTCTTTGCGCCGCCCGCACGCCCGCGATCAGGCCGAGGCCGGTGTAGAGCAGCTCGGCAATGCCGAGATTCAAGCGGAAGCCTGGGTCGACGAGCCCGTGCAGGAGATGCGCGATCAGGCCGATCGCGCAGGCGGCCGCGATGGCGGCGAGGGGATCCCCCACCGGCGCGCGCCAGGCCGCCCGGAAACCCCGGACGATGCCGACCGTGAAGACCAGAGCGAAGGCCGCGTAGCCGACGATCCCGACCTCGGTGAGGATCAGGATGTGCAGGTTGTGCACCACGTGGTTCGAGCGGTCGAACAGGCCGGTGAGGCGGGACAGGCCGGTCTGGTCGAGCACCGCGAACTGGTTGCCGAAATTGTTCAGCCCGACGCCGAAGATCGGGAATTGCGCGAACAGCGCCAGGGCGGCCGCGTTGAGCGGCCCGCGCTGGGCCGCCGAGCCGCCATCGTCCGCAGTCAGGCGCTCCCAGACCAGCGGCCCGGCATAGATCGCGCCGATCCCGGCCACCACGACGAGCAGCGCGAACACGATCAGGCTCGCCCGGGAGAACAGCCGGTCCCGGTAGACCAGCAGGATCACCAGGGCGGCCGAGAGCGGATAGGTCAGCCAGGAGGCGCGCGACAGGGTCAGCACCACGCCGACGACGGCCGAGCCCGCTCCGGCCGCCCCGATGAAGCGCAGGAGCTTCGGGCCCCGCGACAGGGCGAGCGCCAGGGCGAGCGGCCAGACGAACTCGTAATAGTAGCCGAGGATGTTCGGGTGGACCTTCAGCCCGCCGGCGCGGCGCTGGGCGGTGAAGTTGATGTTCTCCTCGACGATCTGCTCCTCGCCGAGCACCGAGAGGCCGAGTTCGGAGCCGGAGACGTATTGCAGCCCCGCCACCGCGGTCTGCACCAGGCACAGGGCGCAGATCGCCAGGGCCAGGGTGCGGATGTCGGCGCCCGACAGGTTCGAGACCGCGACCGAGACCAGGAGGAGGCCGAGGAACCGCCAGGCATCGAACCACAGATAGGCGGTGTCGGTGGCGTTGCTGAGGGAGAGCAGGCCGGCGGTCAGAAAGCCGAGCTGTGTCAGCACGAGCGGCCGGTCGAGGCGCAGGCCGGGGACGCGCTCGCCGATGCCGGTCAGCTTGGACAGGATCAGCGTCAGCGCCACCAGGAGGGCGACGCTGACCGTCAGCCCGGCCCCGCCGCCGATGCTCGGCAGGTATTGGCCGACCGCCTCGAAATGCTGGAAGAAGCTGACATCGAGCTTCACCGTCAGGCCGACCGCCAGGGCGACGAGCAGCAGGGGCGTCAGGCGGTAGCGCTGTCCGGCGATCAGGGCGCCGACCCCGCCGAAGGCCGCCGCCAGACCGACGACGGCGAATTTCAGCGGTGCCGCGCTCAGCGCCACCGCGCCCGCCGCCGCGGCGAGGCCGAGCCCGGCGACCGGCAGGGCGCGGAGCGCGCGAAGCGGGGCGCCGCTCATCCGAGCCACCGGTACAGCCATTTCGGGATCGGCCGGCGGGTGCCGTTGAGGACGATGCCGAGCGGTGCGCCGCCGGCGGCCTTGAGGTCGGCCAGCGCCCGCTGCGCCACGGCGCGCCGGGTGCGCTCGGCGCCGATCACCACGACGAACCCGTCCACGAAGGGCGAGAGCGCCGCGGCGTCGCCGATCTCGGTGATCGGCTCGCAATCCAGGATGGCGAGGTCGAAGCGTTCGTCGACCAGCGCCAGGAAATCCTCGACCCGGCCGTCCTCCAGGGTCGCCCGCCGGATCGCCGCCGGGTTGCCGGCCGGCACGACGCTGAGGCCATCGGCCACCGGGTGAACCCCCAGGCTCGGCGCGACCTCGCCCGCGACGATGTCGGCAAAGCCCGGCCGGCCGACGAGGCCGAAGGCGTCCGCCAGGGACGGCCGCGACCAGTTCGCCTCGATCAGCGCGGCGGTGCGGCCGCGCCGGGCGTAGGCGCCGGCAAGCTCGCGGGCGAGCGTGCTGACCCCCTCGCCGGGCTGGACCGCGGTGATCCCAACCCGGCGGAGCCGGGTGTCGTGTCGGCTGAGCTGGACGAGTGCCGGCTCGAGCACGGCCGGGTCGATCATCGGGGCATGGGCGGCGATCATGCGACGGCTCCACCGAAACGCGGCCGCCGCTCGGCGCTCGTGCGCAGCGGAACCGCGGCCAGGACCGGCACGCGCAGCGAGCGGGCGACCTCGGACGGGCTGCGGTAGGTCTGGGCGAGGATCTCCGCGAGCGCCACGTAGGCCAGGGCGGCGAGCAGCCCGAGCCCGGCCGCCAGGCCGAGGATCAGCGGGCGGTTCGGGCCGGAGGGCAGCCGCGGGGGCACGGCGCGCGCCACCAGCGCGGAGGAGGTCACGGCCTGCGCGTCGAGCCCGGTGCCGGTGCGGAGGGCGTCGATCCGCTTCTGGGTTTCGGTGATCTCGTCGGTGAGCAGGCCCTTCTGTTGCACGAGCCGGCCGTAGGCCAGGGCCGCGTCGCTCTGGCCGATGGCGGCCTTGCGGCGGTTGGCCTCGATCCCCGTGATGGTCTGGATCTTCTCCGCCAGCACCGCGAGACGGGCCGTGTCGGCGGCGATCAGCGCCTGGTACTTCTGCCGGGTCAGGGCGGTGAGATCCCGGTCGAGGCTCACGAATTCCGGCGCGGTCGGCCGGAACCGGACGGCGAGTTCGGCCCGCTTGGTCCGAAGATCGGCCCACCGCGTGTCGAAGGCCGCCACCGTCGGGTCGGCGTCGGGGGGCGTCGGCTGCCAGCGGTCGGGGCCAGTCTCGCGGGTGCGCTTGAGCCGGGCCTCGACGCCTTCGCGCTCGATCTGGGCCGCCGACTTCTGGCGGGCCAGGTCCGAGAGGGTGCCAAGGTCGTTCTGCTGCTCGATCTCGAAGCTGGCGGTGTTGTTGCCCTTCAGGGATTTCGCCAGCTGCGCGTCGATGGCGGCGAGGTCGGCCTGCGCCCGCTCCAGCTTGCTCTGGTAGAAGGCCGCCGGAGTCTCGTCGGCGTAGACCTCGACGTGGCGGCGCTTGTAGGCGTCGAGCAGCCGGTTCAGCGCCTGGGCGGCGAAGGTCGGGTCGGTCCAGGTGAAGCCGGTGAGGATCACGTCCGTCTCCTTGACGAACACGACCTTGAACGAGGCGAGATAGGCCTCGAACAGCTTCTCGTCCGGGCTGAGATGGCGCAGCAGGCCGAGCGCCTCGAAGGGGATGCGGACCGTGTCGACGACCCAGGTCTTGACCGCCTTGGCCCCGCGCATGGCGACGCGGCCCTGGTAGATCAGCCAATCCATCCAATCCTCGGGCGGCGGCCCGAGATCGCCGACCGGGGTGATCGCCTTCAGGGCTGCGAACTCGCCGCGCACGATGCTCGGGTCGCGCAGGATCTCGACCTCGTTGTTCACGTTCTGCGCGCGCTCGGAGAACATGTAGTTCTGGTTGGCGCCGCCCTGGACCGGGGCGGCCGCCTTCTCGCGGCCGAGGCGGATAATCAGCTTGGCGTCGGCCGTGTATTCGGCCGGCGTCAGCAGCAGATAGATGCCGGCACCGAGGATCGCGGCGGCCAGGATCAGCAGCGCCGGCCGGATGTGCCGGAACAGGGCCGCCAGGGCGTCGCGGAGATCGAAGGCGATATCCTCGACGGCGTCGGGCGCGGTCCGGTCGAAGCGGGACAGGTCGGACTTCGTCACGTCCCGGACCTCACGGTGGCGCTGGTGGAGGTGTTGGCGGACGGGCCGGTGATGTAGTTCACCCCGAAGCCAGTGCCGTTGAAGAGCAGGATCTGGCGGACCACGAGGTCGACGGCGCGGGCGGTCTTGGCCAGCAGCGACGGCGGCACGTAGACCGTGGCGTTCGGCGGCACGATGATCGTGTCGGCGAGCCCCGGCTGGCCGATATCGACGATGCGGACGCTGCCCGCGGCTTCGGCGTCGAACCGGATGATCCGCACGGCGTCGCCCGCGGCGGTCGGCAGGATGCCGCCGGCCGAGCCCAGGACCTGCGCCAGGGTGCGGGCGCCCTGGAGGGTGACGGGACCCGGGGCCCGGACCTCGCCGAACACCATGGTGTTGGCCGGCACGAGGCTCGCGAGCCGCACGCTCGTGCTCACCGTGGCGAGCTGGCGGTGGTAGGCCGCCGTGAGGCTGCCGGCGAGCTCGCTCACGGTTTTGCCGGCGGCCTGGACGGGGGGCACCATCGGCAGGTTGATCTTGCCGTCCGGCTCGATCGCCAGCACCTTCACGCGGCCCATATCGGCCCGCTGGGTGAGCTCGCGGAAATCATCGGTCACGGTGCGGAATTTGCGCAGCATGATCGTGACGACCGGGTCGATCAGCACGTCGTCGTAGGTGCTCTTGATCAGCGCGGCCGCGGCCTCGGGCGACAGGCCGGCGACCTTGATGCCGTTCTTGCCCGGCAGCGAGATCCGGCCGTCCGGCCGCACCAGCACCGTACGGTTGTATTCCGGGTGGGTGCGGAAATCGACGTCGAACTCGTCGCTCGGGTTGAGCCGGTAGGTCGGCTGGACAACGCTCGAGTCGATCAGGAACGACACTTCGAGGTTGTCGCCGACATTGAGCCGGTAATTGGCCAGCCCCAGGCGCATGGTGCGCCCGACCTCCTCCTGGGCGGCCGCCACCACCGCGGGCGGGAGACCGTCTGGGATCGAGCCGGTCTGCGTCACGTCCGGGCCGGACCGCGCGGATGAATGCGGCTTGCCGGACATGCAGCCGGTCAGCAACGGGGCGCAGGTCAGCACCGCCAGCGCGGCGGCGCGACCTCGCGGATGATCCGCGATGCTGGATGCTCGGGAGACGCGCCGGGTCGCCGCGGCGAGGAACGCAGACAGGAAAAACGCCATCGACCTTCAGCCGCACCATGCTCGACTGCGCCCGTCCGATGACAACCCGTGATCGAACCGCGCAGAGCGATACAATCGACGGGTTTGGTTAACGACGCTTGAACCCGGCCCGCCAGAACTCTATCAGAAGTTGTGAAGGCGGCCCTGTGGCAAAGTGCGGAGGCGCAGAGAGCGGTTGCCGTCGCCGGAGGGACCGCGTCGGACGCCGCGACTTCCCTTCACGATGCTCGCGCGGCCCCTGAGCAGCGACTGCGGTCGCTCCCGCGCCGCGCCTCCAGAAACCGCTCCGCCAAAGCGTCGCGGATCTCGCTGACGGGCGGCTTGCGCGCGGGATGCCGCTGCGCCGAAATCGATATTCGTTGCGGGGGCGGATTTCTTGATGAACTGTCGATCGCACCGGTTTCGCAATCTACAGCACTAGCTCTTCAAACACTTGCTTGAGATTGATGGTTTGATTAGCTGAGGTATCGAGCGAATCGCTGCCGATAGGCTGATGAGGCCAGGGCGATGCGGTCCTGATCGCCGGTATCCGCCGGCCCGGAGTCGAGCGCCATGCCCGGCCTGAACCCCGCGCTGTTCGCCCGCCTCCGCGACGACTTGGAGGCGGGGTTTCAGGAGGATCTGGAGGAGGCGGTGGTCGATCCGGCGCGCTGGCCGGATCTGATCGAGCGGGTCTCGCTGGCCTCTGGGAGCGAAGGCGCGCTGCTTCTGCGGACCGACCGGACGGCGCTGAATGCGCTGACCACGGCGTCGCTCGCCGAGTCGTCGAAGCGCTACTTCGAGGAAGGCTGGCATCGTGAGGATCATCGGTTCCGCGGCCTGCCGATGATGCGCGCCCGGGGCATCGCGGTCGACCAGGATTTCACCACACCCGACGAGATCGCGCGGCTGCCGTTCTATCAGGACCTGCTCGCCTCCAGCGGCCTGCGCTGGTTCGCCGGGGTCGGCTTCGAGGTGAAGGGGCGGCTCTGGTGCCTGGCGCTCCAGAGGACGGTGGCGCAGGGTCTGTACGAACCGCACGAGCAGGCGCGCCTCGCCACCCTGTCGCCGCTGCTGCGCCGCGCGGGTCTCCTCACCGCGATGATCGAGCAGGCGCGGCTCGCCGGACTGGCCGAGGCCTTCGACGTGATCGAGCGCGCCGCCATGATCCTCGATTCCGAGGGCCGCGCCTTGCGCTGGAACGCCGCATTCGGGGCCCTGTTCGGTCCCGACCTGAAACTCGCGGGCGGACGCCTCGCCGTCGAGGAGGGTGAGGCCGCACGGCAACTCGAGGCGCTGTCGCGACCATCCGGCCGGGCGCCGATCTCCGCGATCGTGGTGGCGCGCCGGGACGCCGCGCCAATCGCCATCCATGTCGTGCCGCTCGTCGGCCCGACCCGCGGCCTGTTCGCGGGCGCAAGCACCCTGTTGATTGCCAGCGTTCCAGGGAGCGCGCCGGTCCCCGCGGCCATCGTCCTTCAGACCGCGTATCGCCTGACCCCCGCGGAAGCGCGCCTCGCCCAGACCCTGTCCGGCGGCCTCACCCTGGCCGAGGCGGCGAGCCGCTTCGCGATCACCGCCGCCACCGCGCGGTCGCAGCTGAAGGCGATCTTCGCCAAGACCGGCGCGACCCGGCAATCGGACCTGATCCGGCTGGTCACCGGGCTCGCCCGCTAGATCCGCGCGAGCGATCAGGATGCGGACGCCGGCGGGATCCCACGGCCCGGCGCCTCCCAGGCATCGCCGCACCCTGCGCGGTACGGGGGCGGAGCGCCGGGGGAACGTGTCGGGTCGTGCCGCCGTTTGCAGGGACACGAATGGAGTGAACACGATGACCTATCGGATTGCACTGGCCTCCGCGCTGACCATCGGCGCTCTCGTCGTCGGCGCGCCCGCCGAGGCGAAGGGCTGTCTCAAGGGGGCGGTGGTCGGCGGTGTCGCCGGTCACATGGCCGGGCACGGCAAGATGGGCGCCGCCGCCGGCTGCGCCGTGGGTCATCACCGGGCCAACAAGAAAGACAAGCAGGGCTGATCGCGCCTTCCGGTTCACCGCTCGCGCCGCATCCGGCACGGCGGTCATCCGAGACGATGCACGGCCTCGTGAAGCCGGGTCCCCGATCGGGGCCCGGCTTCACGCGTTTTGGAAGCCCGTGTTTCGCTGGCCGAGACCGATCGAGGCCGATCATGGATCGAGAGCGGGGCTGCATCGGGGCGAACCCTTGACCCTTCATTGGAGTTGTTCTAATTAACAACTGTGAGCAGGCGGCCAGCCTTCGGTCGCCGCCGAAGCCTTCACGACGACGGAGAGATACGATGACCGGTACCGCGAACGCCGCCTGCGAGAGCTGCCGCTTCTTCGACGATCACAAGCTCAACGGCGCCCAGGCGCAGGGCGACGAGGGTCTCTGCCGCTACAACCCGCCGGTCAGCCAGCCGGCCCCGCAGTCGAAGGGTCTGTGGCCGGTGGTCGCGTCCCAGGATTGGTGCGGCCACTTCACTGCCGAGATGACCGCCGCCGAGTAATAGGGCCAGGGCACGTCGATCGCGGGTAGGACGAGCGTCCATCCCCGCGCCGTCCGGCCCTGCAATCGATCCATCTCCAATTGCGCGTGATCACCCGGCCCCACGGAGTGGTCGCGCGCATTGCCGTTCAAGCCGGCGCACGTATGCTGGCGCCGTGACCCACACGATTCGTCCCGCCACCGAGGCCGACATCCCGGCCATCGCAGCCATCTACGACGAGGCCGTCCGCACCAGTACGGTGAGCTTCGAGCTGGAGCCGCCGGGCGTCGCGGAGATGGCCCGCCGCTTCGCGTACCTGCGGGATGGCGGCTTCCCGTATCTCGTGGCTGTCGGGAACGGTGCGGTTGCCGGTTACGCCTATGCCGGACCCTATCACCAGCGCGCGGCCTACCGGTCGACCGTCGAGGATTCGATCTACGTCGCGCGCGCGGCCCGGGGCGCTGGCGTCGGGCGGACCTTGCTCACAGCCTTGATCGCTGACGCCGAGCGGATCGGCGCCCGGGCGATGATCGCGGTCATCGCGCAGAGCGATACGGCGGCCTCCGTGGCGTTGCATGCCGGCCTCGGCTTCACGCCGGTCGGCACCCTGGTCGGCGTGGGCTACAAGCACGAACGCTGGCTCGACGTCACCCTGATGCAGCGCTCGCTCGGACCCGGCCGGAGCACAAAGCCGACACGCGTCTGAACCGCCCGGCGCCGCAACGAAGACTATCCAATACCTCTCAGCCCTAGGCTGCGCCGTCATGATGCGGACAACTTCGCGCGAGAGACGGCGGGCAGGACGCGCAAGCCGCCGGGTTGTCGACCCGGCGAGAACGCGATGACGCGAGCGAGGGGGCCTTCCGCACGGCGGGCGGTCCTGGCCCCCAGGGCTCGCGAGGCAGGGGAGTTCGGGTATGACGATGTCTTCGATCGGTCGGCGGTTCGCGCCGCTCGCGGCCCTGGCGCTGGCCGCGCTGTCGGCTCCGGCGCATGCGGCGGCCCCGGCCGACCCCAGCGGCACCTACCTGACCGAGGATGGCCGCGCCCGCGTCCGCCTCGAGAAGTGCGGGGCGGCCAACGACCGGCTGTGCGGCTACGTGGTTTGGCTGAAGGTTCCGCTCAACGACAAGGGCGAGCCGCGGGTCGACTTCAAAAATCCCGATCCGAAGAAGCAGGCGCGCCCCTCGCTCGGCCACCAGCTGATCATGGGCCTGAAGCCGAATGCCGACGCCCATTACGAAGGCAAGATCTACAATTCCGAGGACGGCAAGTCCTACGACGTCACGATCTGGACGGATGCCCCCAACGAGCTGACCGTGCGGGGCTGCCTGATCGCCTTCCTGTGCAAGTCGCAGACCTGGAACAAGGTTGTCGACCTTGCCCCGGGCCAGCTCGCCGGCCCGACCAACGGCCCGAACGGCCCGCGCAGCGACCCGGAATTCGCCACTGGGTCGGCCAAGCCCACCGCCAAGGCGGGCGCCAAGGCGGCGCCGAAGCCCGCCGCCGTAGACGCCCCCGCCGCGCAATGAGCCGGGACGGCGGCCCTCAATCGTCGAGGGCCGCGTAGGTCAGGACGCGCAGCTCGCGCCGGATCGGCAGCGCCGAGGACGGCACTAGCTGCGTCATGAGCACGACCGAGAGATCTTCGGCCGGATCGATCCAGAAGGCCGTCGAGGCTAGGCCGCCCCAGGCGACCTCGGCGGGCGTGCCGAGGATCTGGGCGCGGGCTGGGTCGAGCATCACCGAGAAGCCGAGGCCGAAGCCGATTCCGGTGTAGGAGGTCTCGGCGAAGCGCGGCGTGCCCATGGAAGCGAGATCCCCCGTCAGGTGGTTCGCCAGCATCAGCGCGACGGTCTTGCGGCCGAGCAGCCGATTGCCATCCAGCGTGCCACCGTTGAGGATCATCCGGCAGAAGCGCTGGTAGTCGGCCGCCGTCGAGACGAGGCCGCCGCCGCCGGAGGCGATGGCCGGAGGCCGCGCGAAGATGGTCTCCACGGAATCGTCGAACCGTTTGAGCTGTCGCGCCCGGTCATACGCGTAGGTCGCGCAGAAGCGCGGCATGAGTTCCGGCCGGACATGGAAGTCGGTGTCGACCATGCCGAGGGGCGCGATGACCTCCTCGCGGAGGTACTGATCGAAGGGCCGGCCGGTGAGCGCCGCCACGTACTGGCCGAGCACGTCGGTGGCGACGCTGTAATTCCAGGCGCTGCCGGGTTGCGCGAGCAGGGGCAGCGCCGCGAGCCGGTGGGTCATCTCGGCGAGGCTGCCCTCGCGGGCCAGGAAGTCGATCCCGTGCTCGCGATACTGCGCGTCGACGAGGGTCGCCTCCATGAAGCCGTAGGTCAGGCCGGCTGTGTGGGTGAGGAGGTCGCGCACGGTGATGCCCCGGCGCGCCGGCTCGGTCTCGATCTTCGCCCGGTTGCCGCCCACGGCCACCCGCATCTCGGCGAAGTCCGGCAGCACTCGCGCGATCGGGTCGTCGAGCTGGAACCGGCCCTGCTCATAAAGCTGCATGACCGCCACCGAGGTGAGCGGCTTGGTCATGGAATAGATCCGGGTCACCGTATCGAGGGTGAACGGCGTTCCCCGGGCGAGATCGGCCTGCCCGCAGGCACGGGCGAAGGCCAGACGGCCCCTGCGCGCCACCGTGACCGACAGGCCGGCGAGCCGGCCCTCCGCCACGAGTCGATCCATCCACGGTGCGATCCGCGCGAGCGCGTCCGCGTTGAGCCCCGCGCCCGTCGGGTCGATCTCGGTCAGCGCGCTCATGGCGTCTCCTTCCGCCGGTAAGGCTCGATCCGGGACGATAGAGTGCGCAGCCGCGGCGTTACCAGCCCATCGTGCCGGGGCCGCCCTTGAACGGGCCGACAATCCCGGGCGTGATCCAGCCGCCGTAGAAGGTGCCGGGCTGGGGCGTGACCCGCGCATCGCCGACGAAGCAGGCATCCATCGGCAGCGCGTAGAACGCGACATAGCCCGCGATGGCGTCGAAGCCCTGCGTCGGCTCCGGGTAGGACCAGGCGGCGCTGGGCGCCAGCCGGTCGCCGCCATGCACATCGAACAGCACGGCCTGGCCCTTCCACTCGCAGATGCCGCCCCGTCGCGGTCCCGAGAGGACGCCGGCGCTCACGTCGCCCGGCGGCAGGTAGTAGGTCGGGGGATGGGCTGTCTCAAGGACCCGGTAGCCGGCTTTTGATTCCGCGATCACCGCGCCACCGAGGATCACCCGCAGCGTTTCGGCTACACGCTCCAGCCTGGGCGGCCGCGGATAGTCCCAGACACTCTCTTGGCCGGGCTGGATCGGTCCGGGGACGGGGCGTGTGAGCGGACGGGCCATTATGAAGCTGGCGTATATCGTATCCACAATGAACGCTAGGTTGATGCCGAGCACCGTTCCGCGAACGATCGTCGCGTGGTAGCCCGGCCCCCGAGAGTCACGGCCCGGGACAGACCGCGATGGATATAGCCCTCTTCCTCGACTTCGACGGCACCCTTGCGGAGATCGCTCCGCGGCCGGACGCGGTGCAGGTCGAGCCCGGTTTGGTCGCAGACCTCGAGCGGCTGCGCGACAGACTCGGTGGGGCGCTGGCTATCGTCACCGGCCGGCCGGTCTCGGTGATCGACGGATTCCTGGCGCCTGCGCGCCTCGACGCGGCCGGGCTGCACGGCGTCGAGCGCCGGGTCGGCGGGGCTTTGTCGGGCGGCGGCGCGGAGGATCATCCCGAGCTGCGCCGGCAGGTCGAGCGCCTGCATGCCGAGAGTCGGCCGCTGGCCGACGTGCTCATCGAGGACAAGGGCGCCTCGGTGGCGGTGCATTGGCGCCTCGCGAACGCCGAGGACGCCGCTCGGGCCGAGGCGCTGGTCAAGGACGCGGCCGAGGCCCTCGGGAGCGCCTATCGGCTCCAGCTCGGCAAGGCGGTGGGCGAGATCGTGCCGGCGCAGGCGACCAAGGCCCACGCGATCCGCGCCTTCCTGGAACGGGCCCCCTATGCCGGGCGCCGGCCGGTCTTCTTCGGCGACGATCGCACGGACGAGATCGCGTTCGCGTCGGTGAACGAGGATGGCGGCATCGCCGTCCGGGTCGGTGACGGCGACACCGTGGCGAGCCGGCGCCTGCCCGATCCGGCCGCCGTCCGCGCCCTGGTGCGAATGTGGGCCGAGGGCGGAAGGATCGATCCCGAGGCCCTGCCGCCGGCCTGAGCCTGCCCTATCCTTCGTGGAACGCCGGTCGGCACGCGACCTGCCTGGGGCATCATCCCGAAAGGTGGTTGCCGGCTTTCGGAAAACGATGCTGCACACTCAGAAGCCCGCTCAGGAAAAGGCCCTTCGTCGATGTTCGAGTTTCCGGTTCTGATCGGTGACATCGGTGGCACGAACGCCCGCTTCGGTCTGATCACCGAGAAGGGCGCCGAGCCTCGGCCTCTCTCGCACGAGGCGACGGCCGACCATCCCGATCCATCCCACGCCATCAGGGCGGCTTTGGCCAAAGGCGGGGATGCCCTGCCGCCCCCGCGCTCGACGATCCTGGCGATGGGCGGGCGGGTCGACGGCCCGGAACCGCAGCTCACCAACGCGGACTGGCGGATCGGCGGCGAGCGCATCGCGAAGGATTTCGGGCTCTCCTCGGCGGTGGTGGTGAACGATTACGTGCCGGTCGCGGCCGGGGCTGCCGATATCGAGCCCCACGACCTCACACCGGTCGGGCCCAGTCCGACGATTCCGGGCGGCGCCCGGGTCGTGCTCGGGCCCGGCACCGGTTTCGGGGCGGCGGCCCTGGTGCCCTACGCGGCCCACCTCGCCATCGTCTCGACCGAGGCCGGCCACACCGATTTCGGTCCGACGACCGATTTCGAGGAGAAGGTCTGGCACGCCCTGGAGCGGGTCGAGGGACGGATCACCGTCGAGACGGTGCTGTCCGGGCCGGGCCTGGCACGGCTGCACGCAGCGGTGACGCATGTCCGCACCGGCCAGCCGCATGAGAAGATCGATCCGGCGGCGGTGACCGAGGCCGGGCTCAAGGCCTCCGATCCGCACGCCGCGGAGGCGTTGGACCTATTCGGGCGCCTGCTCGGCCGCGTCTGCGGCGACCTCGCCCTGACATTCCTGGCCACCAGCGGTGTCTATATCGGCGGCGGCATCGCGCCCCGCATTGTCAAGGTGCTGGAGGAGAGCGGGTTTCGCGAGGCGTTCGAGCGCAAGGCGCCCTTCGAAGAGATGATGCGCCAGATCCCGACCAGCGTCATCACGGTCCACGACCCGGCCTTCAAGGGCCTCGCCGCCCTCGCCAACGAGGGGCGGCGCTTCGTCTACCACGGGCAGGTTTGGCGGAAGGAGAGCTGAGGGTCTACGATCGCCGGGGCTGTCGTCGCGCGGCGCTGCGAAGCCGGTGTGGGATTGGGGCCGGATCGATGCGGACGGTCACTTTGAAGGATGCCAAATCCGACCTGCTGCGCCTCGTAGAGCAGGCAGCGTCCGGCGACCCATTTATCATCGCGAAGGACGGCAAGCCCCTCGTCCGGGTCGTCCCGCTCGACGCGCCAGCGCCTGCCACGACCTCGCGGATCGGGTTTCTGGCGGGATGCATCCGCGTCCCGGACGATTTCGATCGTGTCGGCAGCGAAGAGATCACGGCTTCGTTCGAAGGCCGGTGAGCTATCGCCTCGATACGCATTCCTGCTCTGGGTTGCAGCTGGGTCCGACCGGCTGACCTCGGCAGCACGCCGCCTTATCGGCGATCCCGCGAATACGCTCGTGTTCAGCGCGGCCAGTCTGTGGGAGATCGCGATCAAGAGCGGCCTGGGACGCGACGACTTCCGAGTCGACGCGAAGCGCCTGAGGACAGGTTTGCGCGACAACGGCTATGTCGAGCTTTTCGTGACGGGGGCACATGCTGCCGTTGTCGCCGGCCTTCCACCCCTCCATCGCGACCCGTTCGATCGGCTTTTGATCGCACAGGCCCGGATCGAAGGGCTGGAGCTCGTCACGGCCGACCGGATCGTCGCGCACTATGGCGGTTCGATCCGATTGGTTTGAGCGGATGCCGTTGGCCCGTTCCGCCGGATCTCGAAGCGTCGAACGCGGGGAGATCCGGCTCGGGGCCCGTCTTCCGCCTACGCCGCCGCGAGCGGCTTCGACACGTCCTCCAGGGATTTGCCCTCCGCGGCCGTGCCCCAGATCCCGCCGACCACCGCGGCGATCAGCATGAGCGCGGCGCCGATCCCGTAGCCGAACAGGACCCAGTCCCGGGAGCCGGTCTCCACCAGGCTGCCGAACAGCAGCGGGCCGGAGACGCCGCCGATGCCGGTGCCGACCGCGTAGAAGGCCGCGATGGCGAGCGCGCGGATCTCCAGCGGGAAGGTCTCGGAGACGGTGAGGTAGGCCGAGCTTGCCGCGGCGGACGCGAAGAAGAACACCACCATCCAGGCCGCTGTCTGCCCCACCGGCCCGATCACGTCGAGGCGGAACAGGAGGCCGACGGCGACCAGCAGCACCGCCGAGATGCCGTAGGTGAAGGCGATCATCTGGCGCCGGCCGATCGTGTCGAACAGCCGACCGAGGAGCAGCGGGCCGAGGAACGAGCCGAGCGCGAAGGGTAGCAGGTACCAGCCGACGCTGTTGCCCGGCACGTCGTAGAACCGCTCCAGCACCAGCGCGTAGGTGAAGAACAGGGCGTTGTAGAAGAAGGCCTGCGCCACCATCAGGGCGAGGCCGACCATCGTGGCCAGCCGGTTCGTGACGAACAGGGCGTGGAACACCTCCGAGAGGGGGGTGTGGTCGCGGGTGCGGACCTTCATGCGCTTGGTCTCGTCGATCGGCGGCAGCGTGACGCCCGCATCGGTGAAGCGCTTCTCGATGCCGGTTACGACCCGGTCGGCCTCCGCGGCATAGCCGTGGGTGGCGAGCCAGCGGGGGCTCTCGGGGATCCAAGTGCGCAGCAGCAGGATCACCAGGCCGATGGCGCCGCCCGTGAAGAACGCGACGCGCCAGCCCCAGGCCGGATCGATCACCTCGGGCTTCAGCAGCACGATCGACATGAACGAACCGAGCGCCGCTCCGATCCAGAACGAGCCGTTGATGACCAGGTTGGTCCAGCCGCGGACCCGGGCCGGGACCAGCTCCTGGATGGTCGAATTGATCGCCGTGTACTCGCCGCCGATGCCGGCGCCGGTGAGGAAGCGGAAGAAGCAGAAGCTCGCGACGTTCCAGGACAGGCCCGTAGCCGCGGTGGCGATCAGGTAGAGGGCGAGCGTGATGAAGAAGAGCTTCTTGCGGCCGATCCGGTCGGTCAGCCAGCCGAAGCCGAGGGCGCCGGTCACCGCACCGACGAGGTAGCAGGAGGCTGCCAGCCCGACATCGAATTCCGAGAACGACATCGGCGCCTTGCGCAGGGCGCCGACCAGCGAGCCGGCGAGCGTCACCTCCAGCCCGTCGAGCACCCAGGTGATGCCGAGCGCCACGATGACGAGCACGTGGAAGCGGCCCCATGGCAGCCGGTCCAGCCGCGCGGAGATGTCGGTGTCGATGACGCGGCCGATCTCCGCGCGCTCGGGTGTCCCGGCGCTCCCCTCAACCTTGCTCGCCATGCCCGCGCATCCTCCCGATCCGTTCGTTTACCGTGCCTCAAGACCCCGCGTTTACCGCAAGACCAGACAGGTGTTGGGAACGGGTTGGGAATCGATTCGGTTCGATCCCGTCTTCATCCCCGGCAGGCAGAACGAGCGTGTCCACGCGGGTTCTCTGCCATGTCCTCCCCATCATTGCGCTCCCGACCATCGCGCCGGTATCGATACGGCCTCCTCGCCGTCATCACCCTGGCCGGGCTCGCCACCGTACCCACCGAGGGCGCGGACCGGCATCTCGAGCGCCCGAAGCCGCCGGTCCCGATGGCGAGCGCCGAGCGCTGGCGCCTGCGGCCCACCGAGGTGGCGGTGCCTGTCACCACCGGCAGCCTGCGCAGGCGCACCGCGACCGCGATCCCCGAGGATCGGCGCAACGTCCGCCTCGTCTACCCGGCCCTCGTCGAGCCGCGCTGACTTGGCGAAACCGTCGCGAGCCGGCACAGCGTCTGCATCGCCCTGAGCGGGCGTGGCCCGGGACGCGTACGGAGTTCGAGGATGGCGGAGGTTGTCGCGCTGGTCGGGTGCAAGGGCCCCGCCCAAGAGGCGGAGTATCTGCAGATCCTCTCGGCGGCGTTGCCCGGTGAGCGGCTCGTCCCGTTCCGCACCATGAACGAGGCCGAGCGCGCCCAGGCGCAGGTCGCGATCGTGGCAAATCCCGATCCCGCCGAGGTCGCCGCCCTGCCGGGCCTCGTCTGGGTGCAGAGCCTGTGGGCCGGCGTCGAAAAGCTCGTCGGCGCCTTCGACCGGCCGCTGCCGATCGTCCGTCTGGTCGACCGCGAGATGGCCCGCGCCATGGCCGAGGCGGTGCTGGCCTGGACCACCTACCTTCAGCGCGACATGCCGGCCTATGCCCGCCAGCAGCGCGACCGGGTCTGGAAGCCGCATCCCTATCGCAAGCCCGCCGACACGCATGTCGGCCTGCTCGGCCTCGGGGCGCTCGGCACTGCGGCGGCCGAGCGGCTGACCGGGGCGGGGTTCTCCGTCACCGGCTGGAGCCGGACGCCGAAGACCATCGCGGGGATCGAGACCGTCCACGGCGCGGACGGCCTCGCGCCGATGCTCGGGCACTGCGATATCCTCGTCTGCCTCGTGCCGCTCACCTCCGAGACCCGCGGCCTCGTGAATGCCGACCGGCTCGCGGCGCTCAAGCCCGGAGCGGCGCTGATCAACTTCGCCCGGGGCCCGATCGTGGTGACCGCTGACCTGATCGCGGCGCTCGATGCCGGCCACCTGTCGCATGCCGTGCTCGACGTGTTCGATGTCGAGCCTCTGCCGGCCGAGTCGCCGCTCTGGACCCATCCGGGCGTGACCGTGCTGCCGCACATCTCCGGCCCCACCGACATGGATTCGGCCGCCGCGACCGTGGCCGCCAACCTGCGGGAATACCGCAGCACCGGGCAGCCGCCGCAGGGCGTCGATGCCGGGCGGGGATATTAGGGCTCAAATCTGGTCGTCGGGAAACGAGCAGGGTCCGCATGCGACCGATGCCAGCCATGCCGACAGTGGTCTGAATGTCTTAAAAGCAGCCATTCTTCTGTCGTCCGGCAGTTTCGGCTTGGATTTGGGAGCGGACCTCGGTGAAGCGCCCCAAACCGGACGCTGTGCCACGCACCGGTCCTCACGGTGAGTGCGGATTGAGGCATCCGAGGAGGCGAGCCCGGGCTGCGTCGGTTGTTGCCCGACGGCTACGTTCGTGTCGCAACTCTGTGCCGCACGCACGGAAAGGTCATCTAATCCGCCCCGGCATGCAATAAAGGCCGATCCGACAACGGAGAGGCTTGGACTGCAGAATGACGACAGCTGGGCTTATCCGAGCGATCCAAATCTCTACGATTGCCGCTTCGGCCACCTACGGGTTGGTCGGCGGCCCCGCGCAGGCCGGCTCATCGGCACAACCTGGACAGACCGTGGGGCAAGCCCCGGGCGCGCCACTGCCGATCGGGCTTTACTTCATTGACACGTCCAGTTTCGGCTCGCGCGATATCACCCCACGCAGAACCGACTCGAGCGTCAACCTCCCGTCTTTCATCTGGGCGACACCGGCTGAGGTGATCGGCGGCCGGCTGCAACTCGTCGTGTTGCAGCCGATCACGGCTTCGAGCACGCGAGGCGCTGCGTACCAGAGCGGGTTCGGCCAGACGCTGCTCGCCGCGCAGGCGGCCTGGAAGCTCGGCAACAACCTCAATTTCAGCTACCTGCTCGGGGCGTACCTACCCAGCGAGACCAAGATCGTCATCCAAAACCCGGTTCTGCACCAGCGGTTCGCCATCACCTTCAATGGCGATGGCTGGAACCTGACAGGCAACTTCCTGTACGGCACTTTCTTCGATACGCGGTCGGCCAGCGGTACCTTTTACCCCGACTTCCTCAATCTCGACCTCACCGCCACCAAGCATTTCGGAAAGTGGGAAATCGGGCCGGTCGCCTTCGGATCGACCGACCTGCCGACCAACAATCCGTCCTATGCTCGGCAGGGCCAGTTCGCTGTGGGCGGCCTCGTGGGATACAACTTCGGTCCGGTCAATCTCCAGGCCTACGTCACGCGGGACGTCGTTCAACGCAACTACGCCGGCCTCGAGACCCGCGGCTGGTTGCGCGCCACGGTGCCCATCTACCAAGACAAGGGTGGGCCGCCGGAGCCGAGCCCCATCCTGCGCAAGTTCTGAAACCGCGTTGGATACGTATGATGATGTTGTGCGTCCTTCGTCGTGATGGATGCACGAACGTCCCTGGCATGATCCTGCATGTTTGAACGGATCGTATCGGCCGGAACTGAGGACCTTTCAAGCTTGGGGCGATCAAAAGCCTGCGGGTGACGCTGCACTCGGTCTCGTCATTAGGCCTGTTCAGTCGGGTACCGGGAAACAGACTTTTCCAAGGCCTGCCACGGGTCGTGACCGAGCGCGAAGACAACATCCGCATGCACGCATCGCCTTCGAGGTGAGGCCGCATCGATCCCCTAAGCCGCCGAGGCGACCGCCGGAGAGATCCGCTTGCGCGCCTTCTTGTCGGTGCTGCCGAGGAAAGCCTGGGCCTCCTCCTTGCGCTCAAACACGTGGGGGGCGACGCCGCGCTTGGTTAGCGCCTCCTCCATCTTCAGGCGCAGGAACGCGCTGGTGACGTAGCGGGTCGTGGTCGCGTAGTAATTCGCCTGGAGGTACTGGATCATCCCAGCATAATCGTCGATCAGGTTTTCGTTGAGCCGGAAGCCGTCGTGGTTGATCACGGCGTTGACCCGTTGGCCGGCTTTGCGGCAGGCCCCGACGATGGTCATGCGCAGCTCGTCCATGTCGCTCTTCACCCGGCAATACCAGCCTTCGAGGTTGATGAAGAGGATGTTGCGCTCGCCGTCGTAGCTGATGCGCGAGGCGAGATCGAGATTGAGCAGATCGGAGAGCAGCTCCATCGGCTCATCACGGAAGATGCGCGGGTCCATCGGGACCGGATTGCGCACCACCGGCTTGAAATCCATGTGAGCCAGGATGTCGCGCTCGATGTCGATGCCCGGCGCCACCTCGATCAGCTCCAGCCCGTCGGCGGTGAGCTGGAAGACGCAGCGCTCGGTGACGTAGAGGACCGGCTGCGCGCGCTCCACCGCGTAGGGCCCCGAGAAGGTGTTCTGCTGGACCTGCGTCACGAACTTGCGCGAGCGGCCCTCGCTCACGATCCGGACCACGCCGTCGTCGACGGCAATCTCCAGCCCGCCCGCCGTGAAGGTGCCGGCGAACACCACCGTGCGGGCGTTTTGCGAGATGTTGATGAAGCCGCCGCAGCCGTTGAGCTTGCCGCCGAACTTCGAGGTGTTCACGTTGCCGGCCGCGTCGCACTCGGCCATGCCGAGGCAGGTCATGTCGAGGCCGCCGCCGTCGTAGAAGTCGAACATCTGGTTCTGGTCGATGATGCAGTCGGCGTTGGTCGCCGCGCCGAAGCTCGAGCCGGAGGCCAGCACCCCGCCGACCGCACCGGCCTCGGTGGTGAGCGTGATGTAGGGGGTGATCTTCTCCTCGTTGGCGACCGAGGAGATGCCCTCCGGCGCACCGACCCCGAGATTGACCACGCCGTTCGGCGGCAGCTCGAAGGCGGCCCGGCGGGCGATGATCTTGCGCTCGTTGAGCGCCATCCGCTTGATGCCGGTGACGGGGACGCGGATCTCGCCGGCCAGTGCGGCGTCGTGCATGACGCCGTAATTCATCCGGTGCATCTCCGGCTCGGCGACCACCACGCAATCGACCAGGATGCCGGGAACGCGCACGTCCTTGGGCAGCAGGTAGCCGTCGTCGACGATGCGCTCGACCTGGGCGATGACGATGCCGCCGTTGTTGCGCGCCGCCATGGCCTGGGCGAGGCAATCGAGGGTCAGCGCCTCCTTCTCGTAGGAGAGGTTGCCCGATGGGTCGGCCGAGGTGGCGCGGATGAAGGCGACGTCGATCTTGGTGGCGGTGTAGAACAGCCACTCCTCGCCATCGACCTCCACCAGCTTGACGATATCCTCCGTGGTCAGGGTGTTGACCTTGGCGCCGCCGTGGCGCGGGTCGACATAGGTCTGCAGCCCCACCTTCGAAAACAGGCCGGGCTGGCCGGCGGCGCAGGCCCGGTAGAGCTGCGAGATCACCCCCTGGGGCAGGTTGTAGCCGCGGATCAGGTTGTTCTGCGCGGCCTGCGCCACCTTCGGCATGCGGCCGAAATTGGCGGCGATCACCCGCGAGAGCAGGCCGTCATGATGCAGGCGGCCGGTGCCGAGGCCTTTGCTGTCGCCCGCGCCCGCGGTCATGATCAGCGTCAGGCCGCGGGGCGATCCAGTCTCGACGAAGCGTTTCTCCAGGGCGGCGTGCAGCGCCTCCGGGATGCAGCTCTGGACGAAGCCCGTGGTGGTCACGACGTCGTTCACGCGGATCAGCGCGATCGCCTCGTCCGCCGTGATGACCTTGTTCTTCCTCATGAAGCCCACGATCCTCCCTCCAGCCCGGATGTCCGGCCGGCCTCGGCGCCGCCCGTCCCCGAACCTGTTATCGGCCGGCCGCCCGATGCTGGAATAATTCCAGCTGCCCGATCGGCGACGTTTCGCCTGTCATCGCGGGTGCGCTGCAGCAAAGATTTGCGGCATTGCAGTCAATGCAGGTCGGCTACACCATGCTAACGCATTATCAGCCGACAATGCTGCTGAAAAAGTCTTTGGCGTGAGGTCAGAAAAATTGCGCGGCCGCGCTGGATAAGGCCACCGCGTATTCGGCCCCCGTCGCCCACTGTCGAAACCGTGACAGCCGGTCCGTCTTTCGGCGTGAACCTCGGCGGCGAATCGCCGTTGATCGCCGGCCGTCGATCCCTGCATGCCCGCCGGGTGGCGGGCCGAGGCTATCGAAGACGATCCATGGGTTGGTCCCGCCGCATCCTCGTCACCGCCGGCCTCGCGACCGTCGCGGCTGGCGCCACGCTCGGCCTCGGCCGGTTCAGCTACGCGCCGATGCCGGATCGGGCGGATTTGCTCAACCCGGACCGCTACACGATCCAGACCGCCTTCGACGTCCTCGGGCGCCGGGTCTCGCGCGCGGAGGCGGATCGGCTGAACGCCACCGAGGCGGGCCGCAAGGAGCTCTCGGCGGCCAGCGGCGCGGTGGCGATCGATCCCGCCATGGTCGAGCGCGGACGGCAAGCCTTCTACCAGGAGACGTTCGGCAACGAGGTCTTCCTCACCGACGTGATGGGCATGCTCGACGGCGGGCTGACACCCACCGCGGTGGCGCTGGCGGTGGCCAAGCTCGGAGGGCAGGGCACCACCAACCTCCGGGTCGCCCTGGCCCGCGACGTCCGTATCGGTGAGCGGACCTACCGCACGGGTGAGCTGGTCCCGACCGGTCTCGACGTGCCGAAGGGCGGCGCCTTCATCATCAAGATCAAGACCTTCTCCGACCGCGGCCACCTGCGCATGGGCATCACCTGCGCCCTGTGCCACGCCGCGGTCGATCCCGGCACCGGCAAGGTCGTGGAGGGGGCGCCGAACACCGATCTCAATGCCGGGCTGCTGATGGCGCTGGCCAGGAATTCCTCCGCCTACTTCATGCATGCCAGCGTGCCGGAGGCCGATGCCAAGCCCGCCGCGGAGCCCGAGCATACCGGCTCCACCGGCACCGGGCCGGCCCTGCCGGACGCCGAGGCGGTCGAGGCAGCCACGAAAATTCAGGTCGCGAGCTGGCCGCCGGGCAGCTTCGATTCCTCCGCCGACCGGGTGACCAACCCGACATCGATCCCGTCGAGCTTCTCCGCGTACAGTGAGCCCTATAGCTGGAGCGGGCGCGAAGCGGTCGGGCCGTTCGCGGGCCTGTCCTCGCTCAACAACAACGTCCACGCCGCCAATTCTGACACGACCCAGCTCGCCGCCGCCGCGCCCTGGCTGTTCGGCATGGAGCCGGAGCGGTATCTCGGCATCGTCCTGCGCGGGGCGGCGACCGAATCCTTCCGGTACCGGCCCGGCGGGTCCTGGACGCCCTCGGAGGTGCTGCGCAGCGTCGACCCGACGCCGGCCGCGCCCGGGCTCAACAGCTACGCGGTGCTGCCGACCTATCCGGCCACCAACTACGTGACCGACAACGGCCTGTTCACCTCGGTGCCCGGGGAGCCGGTCAACCACGCCAACAACGCGATGTCGGCGTTCCAGAATCTGCTCCACCCGCCGGCCGCCAAGCGGGATCCGGACACGGTCCGGGCCGGACGCGCGGTGTTCGAGAAGGCCGGCTGCGGCGGCTGCCATTCCGGCCCGGCGCTCACCAACCACCGGATCATTCCGGCCGCGGAGATCGGCACCGAGCCGACCCGCGCCAGGGCCGGTGCCAGGATGGAGGCCCGCCTCTCGGCCCCCAGCCTGTTCGCCACCGACACGCCGTTCCCGCTGCCGGCCGACCCAGTCATCGTCCCGGTGCCGCTCTCGGGCGACAAGCTCGCCCAGGTCCAGCTCGCCTGGGGGCAGGGGGGAACCGAAGGCGGCTACAAGGTGCCGAACCTCGTGGGCCTGGCCTGGACGGCGCCCTACCTGCACGATTCCGGGGTCGCGGTCGGCCCCGATCCGGCGAACCAGCTTGGTGTTCCGGGGACGCTTGCGCGCGGCATCGCCCCCGATCCGTCGAATAGCCTGCGCAGCTTGGTCGACCGGGACCTGCGGGCCAAGGTCGTCGCTGCGAATAAATCCTCGGATACGGCGCGGATCGCGCGCGTTACCGGCGAGGGGCACGCCTACTGGGCGGATGCCGGCGCCGGCGTCTCGCGCCGGGACCAGGATGCGCTGATTGCCTACCTGCTGTCGATCGATACGCTGACCGAGCCGGCGGCGACGCCCTGATCACGACGGAACGGATCCCATGCCAAACACCCAACCGGTCTGGTTCATCACGGGCTGCTCCACGGGCTTCGGCCGGGAGCTCGCCAAGCTGGTCATCGCCCGGGGCTGGCGGGCGGTGGTGACGGCCCGCGACAGCGCCAAGGTCGCCGATCTGGCGGAGGGCGCGACCGACCGGGTCTTGGCCCTGGCGCTGGATGTGACGGATGCCGGCCAGATCGCCCAAGCGGTCACAGAGACGACGCAACGATTCGGGCGGATCGACGTGCTGGTGAACAATGCCGGCTACGGCTACCAGTCCTCGATCGAGGAGGGCGAGGAGGACAAGATCCGCGCCCAGTTCGATGCCAACGTGTTCGGCCTGTTCGCGCTGACCCGCGCCGTGCTGCCCCCGATGCGGGCCCAGCGCGCCGGCCATGTGCTCAACGTGACCTCAGTGGCCGGCTTTGTCGGCTTCCCGGCCTCCGGCTACTACGCGGCGACCAAGCACGCGGTAGAAGGTTTTTCCGATGCGCTGGCGGCCGAGGCCGGCCCGCTCGGCATCAAGGTCACCTGCATCGAGCCGGGCCCGTTCCGGACCGACTGGGCCGGCCGGTCCCTGATCCAGACGCCCAGCACCATCCCCGACTACGCCGAGACCGCGGGCGCCCGCCTCAAGGCGACGGCTGAGAAGAGCGGCACCCAGGCCGGCGATCCGGTCCGCGCCGGCGAGGCGATGATCCGGGTGACCGAACTCGCCAACCCGCCGCGCCACCTCGTGCTTGGCGCCTGGGGTTACGAGGCGGTCACGAGCCGGCTGAAGCAGCGCCTGACCGAGATCGAGGCCTGGCGCGAGACCAGCCTGGGGGCGGATTACCCGGAAGGGTGAGCTCGCCGCGACCGCATCATTGCAGTTGTCGGAGGATCGATACGGCTTCAGAACGGATCGCTCGTCCCGAGCCGTCATCGCGCGCAGCGAAGCGACCCAGGGCAGCGCGCGATTCGTGAACCTGGCGCGTCCCTAGGTTGCTTCGCTGCGCTCGCAATGACGGTGAAGGCCGTGACACGGGCCTATGAAGACCACATCCGCCGCGGCGGCCCCCCGGTGCTCGCGCCGCCGGCTCGGTGAAAGGCCGACGACAGGCCCCTCAGATCACCGCCTCGATCAGCCCCCGCCGCTTCGCCTCTTGCGCTTCGAGATACCAATTTGCGGGCGCCTTCTCCAAGACCTCATCAAGGCTCACATCCGAGCCCCGGATGAGGTTCGCAAAGCCTTCGTTCTGGATCAGGATCGAGCACTCGATCTCGTGCAGGGTCGCCTTCACGGAGGCGATACAGGTGGTCAGCGGGCCCTGGACCTGGAGCTGCTTGTTCATCTTGCGCTCGTGGATCATCAGCCGGGTGCCCCGGGTGAGGTAGCGGTTCGGCTGGGCGAAGAAGCTCATGAAGGTGGTGCCGGCCGAGTAGATCGCGGCCTTGCCGAGGAAGACGAAGCGGCGCTCCGGACTCGTCTCGGTGTGGTAGCGGATGTCCTCGCCCATCATCCGGGCGACCTCCGGGTCGCCGCCCAGCGTCGAGAGCTCGATCACGACGAGGTCGCGCTCGCCGGCCGCGGCGAATTGGCGGCGGAACTCCTTGTACATGTCGTAATCGACCGAGCCCGAAAGCAGCACGGCCGGGCTGCGGAACGCGGTCGGGTCGAGAGGCGTGGTGTCCATGGCGGTCCTGGTCGTTGCGCCGGCCCGCGCCGGAAGACGGGAGCGGGCCGGGGGAGATCAGCGGACCGGGTCTGGCGCGCCCTGGCCCTTGCCGACGAACGGGATGCCCTCGATCGGGCATTCCTCGGTGCCGACGCTCTGCCGGGTAATGGCCCGAACGGCGTCGCGGGTTCCGTCGGGATCCTCGATCCAGCGCCGGTAGAAGTCGTAGGGGCATTCCGACATCCCGTGCCGGTTCTCCTTCGAGTTGATCATGCCGGTATAGCCGCGGTGCAGCAACTTGAAGAGGTGGTTCTCGGACTGGCCGTGGGCGCGGAAATCCCGGATCAGGAACTTCGACAGGGCCGCGTACTGGATGCCCATTTCCTCTTCGCCGCATTCGCCGAGCGTCCGGCCGTCGAAGCCGATGATCGCGGAATGGCCGAAATAGGTGTAGACGCCGTCGAACCCGGCAGCGTTCGACACGGCCACGTAGGTGTTGTTGGCGAAGGCCATCGCCTTCGAGATGACGATCTGCTGTTCTTTGGCCGGGTACATGTAGCCCTGGCAGCGGATGATCAGCTCGGCGCCCCGCATGGCGCAGTCGCGCCAGATCTCGGGGTAATTGCCGTCGTCGCAGATGATCAGGCTGATCTTCAGGCCCTTCGGCCCGTCCGAGACGTAGGTCCGGTCGCCGGGATACCAGCCCTCGATCGGCGTCCAGGGCATGATCTTGCGGTATTTCTGAACGATCTCGCCCTGGTCGTTCATCAGGATCAGGGTGTTGTACGGCGCCTTGTTCGGGTGCTCCTCGTGGCGCTCGCCGGTGAGGGAGAACACACCCCAGACCTTGGCCTCCCGGCAGGCGGCGGCGAACACCTCGGTCTCCGCGCCCGGCACCGAGGAGGCGGTCTCGTACATCTCGGCGGCGTCGTACATGATGCCGTGGGTCGAGTATTCGGGAAAGATTACTAGGTCGAGGCCGGGCAGGCCGGTCTTCATGCCGATGATCATCTTGCCGATCGCCTTGGCGTTCTCCAGCACCTCGGCGCGGGTGTGAAGACGCGGCATCTTGTAGTTCACGACGGCGACGCCGACGCTGTCCTGGCTGGACGAGATGTCTCCGTGCATCATGGCGTGATGTCCTCCTGACCGTGTTCGTCCCTCGGATGTGCGCGGCTCAGTGGCTGATCATCCAGGGCCTTGCCTTCGGGAAGCTCTTGGCGGCGGCCGGGGCGGCGGTCGCCTTCTTGGGTGAGCAGCAGCCGCAGCCGGCCCCGTGACTGCCCGAGCGCCGCGGCGCATGACGGCTGCGCTCGTTGGTGGCGTGGGCGGTCCTGAGGCCCGCATCCATGCCGGCGATGCGCGGCGCGGTGAGGAAGGCGCGCTGGCTCGTGCCGCCGCAATCCGGGCAGGCATGCGGCTCGCGGAACTCCGCCATCGGCCGCATCACCGTGAACGGCCCGCAGGCCTCGCAGGCGTAGTCGTAGACGGGCATGGGGTGCTTTCAGAAAGGCTGCCGGATCAGACCTTTGTCGGGTCAAGCGCGGGTTCCCTCTCCCGTGCGGGAGAGGGACAGGGTGAGGGATGCGACCTCTCCGGAAAGACCGGGTCCCTCACCCCAACCCCCGCCCGCACGGGAGAGGGGGCAGGTCGCGTCCGGAGAGCACGAAGTGGCCACCGGACGGCCGGACGATCAGAGATCCGGCGAGAGCGGCATCTGGATCGAGCCGTCGAGGAACTTGGTCGGTCCGTCGGCCCCTGGATTGATGTCGAACTCGAAGATCTTGGTGGGAATCCACAGGGTCGCGCAGGCGTTCGGGATGTCGACGACGCCCGAGATGTGGCCCTGGACCGGCGCCGTGCCGAGGATCGAGTAGGCCTGCGCGCCCGAATAGCCGAATTTCTTCAGGTACTCGATCGCGTTGAGGCAGGCCTGGCGGTAGGCGATGTGCACGTCGAGATAATGCTGGCCGCCGTGCTCGTCGACCGAGATGCCCTCGAAGATCAGGTGATCGTCGAACTTGGGCGTGATCGGCGACGGCTTGAAGATCGGGTTCTTGATCCCGTACTTTGCCATGCCGTCCTTGATCAGCTCGACCTTGAGATGCACCCAGCCGGCCATCTCGATGGCGCCGCAGAAGGTGATCTCGCCGTCGCCTTGGCTGAAATGCAGGTCGCCCATCGAGAGGCCGGCGCCGGGCACGTAGACCGGGAAGTAGATCTTGGAGCCGCGGGACAGATCCTTGATGTCGCAATTGCCGCCGTGCTCGCGGGGCGGGACCGTGCGGGCGCCCGTGGCGGCGGCCGCGTCCTTCGCGTCGCCCTTCAGGCGGCCCATATGGGCGGTCGGCCCGAAAGGCAGCGTGGCCAGCGCCGGCACGCGCTCCGGGTTTGTGTCGTAGAGCGCCTTCTCGCGGGTGTTCCAGGTCTCCAGCATCTTGGGATCGGGCAGGCAGCCGATCAGGCCGGGATGGATCAGGCCGGGGAAGCGCACGCCGGGCACGTGGCGGGATTTCGTGAACATGCCCTCGAAGTCCCAGATCGACTTCTGGGCCTGGGGGAAGTGCTCGTCGAGGAAGCCGCCGCCGTTCTTCTTGGAGAAGAAACCGTTGAAGCCCCACTGGCTCTCGGGCTTGGCGCCGATATCGAGCAGGTCGACCACCAGCAGGTCGCCGGGCTCGGCACCCTCGACCCCGATCGGGCCGGACAGGAAGTGCACGATCGACAGGTCGATGTCGCGCACGTCGTCGGCGGAATCGTTGTTCTTGATGAAGCCGCCGGTCCAGTCGTAGGTCTCGACGATGAAGTCGGCGCCCGGCTTCACGTAGGCGACCATCGGGATGTCGGGGTGCCAGCGATTGTGCACCATGTCGTTGTCGTAGGCCGATTGCGTGAGATCGACCTTGATCAGCGTCTCGGGCATATTCTGTCTCCAGCTCCCTAGAACCATGGGGCGGACCCCATCCGCGCGCCGTTGCGCGAACCTCACCCGCTCGCGAGCAGCTCTTTCAGCGCGTCGTCGAGAACCTTGATGTCGTCCGGGCTGGTGCCGGGTCCGCCCGCGAAGTGGCCCCACCACGTGTCGATCACGCGCAGCTCCGCGTTCGGCATGGCGGCCGCCTCGATGGCGTTGTCCTCGGGCGGAAAATACAGGTCGGTCGAGGCGGGCATCAGGATCGCCTTCGCCCGGATGGCGCCGAGCGCGGCCTTGAAGTCGCCCTTGAAGGTGTCGTTGGCGCTGATGTCGCCGTGCTGCCACGTCCACAGCATGGCGAGCAGGTTGTTGGCGTCGCGCTCGTAGAACAGGCCCTCCCAGAACCCGATCAGGAAGTCCTCCAGGGAGGCGTAGCCCATGTGGGTGATGTCGGCTTCGAGCCGATAGAACGTCTGCGACAGGCCCCAGCCGGCATAGACCCGGCCGAAGGCGCGCAGGCCCCGGGTCGGCGGGCTCGTGTACCAGCCCTCCGCCCAGGCAGCGTCGGCCTGGAGCGCCGCCTTGGCGCCCTCCAGGAAGACGTAGTTGTGCCGGGAGCACTTGGCCGAGCCCTGAAACGGCAGGATCTTCGGCACCATGTCGGGGTACATCGACGCCCAGTGATAGGTCTGGAGCGCGCCCATCGACCAACCGGTGACCAGAACCAGATTCTCGATGCCGAAATGCTCGGTGACGAGGCGGTGCTGGGCGCGGACGTTGTCGTAGGCGGTGACGTTGGGGAAGCGCGGCCCATTCCAGGGCGCGGGCGTGTTGCTCGGCGAGGACGAGAGCCCGTTGCCGAACATGTTCGGGATGATGATGAAGTACTTGTCCGGATCGAGTGCCTTGCCCGGGCCGATCAGCCACTCGTTCTCGGTGTGCTGGCCCGAGTACCAGGTCGGGTAGACGATGGCGTTGTCCTTGGCGGGGCTCAGCGTCCCGAAGGTCTTGTAGGCGAGCTTGGCCGCGCGCAGCGTCTTGCCGCACTGGAGTACGAAGTCGCCGAGTTCGAAGATCTCGTGATCGGCCATGCTGTGCCCCTAGACCGACAGGAACCGGGCGACGGCGGCCTCGTCGATCCCGTCGCGCGGGGCCTCGTGGACGATGGCGCCGTTCTCCAGCACGATCACCCGGTCGGCGACGTCGAGGGCGAAGCTCAGGACCTGCTCGGACACGACGATCGAGAGGCCGCGCTGGTCGCGGATCGCCTTCAGCGTCCGGCCCATCTCGCGGATGATCGAGGGCTGGATGCCCTCGGTGGGCTCGTCGAGGAGCAGGACCTTCGGCCGGCTCGCCAGCGCCCGGGCGATGGCGAGCTGCTGCTGCTGCCCGCCCGAGAGATTGCCGCCGCGCCGTCCCTTCATCTCCAGCAGGACCGGAAACATATCGTAGAGGTCCTGCGGCACCTTGCGGGTGCCCGTGACCGTCAGGCCGGTCTCGATGTTCTCCTGGACCGTCATGGTCGAGAAGATCATGCGGCCCTGCGGCACGTAGGCGAGGCCCTTGGCGACCCGAGCGTGGCTCTTGAGCCCAGCGACGTCCGCGCCCTCGACTTGGATCGACCCGGCCTTGACCGGCACGAGGCCCATCAGGGTCTTCATGAGCGTGGTCTTGCCCATGCCGTTGCGGCCCATAACGGCGACGATCTCGCCGGGGGCCACCGAGAAGGTCAGCCCGTGCAGGACCTCGCTCTGGCCGTAGGCGGCGTGCAGGTCCTCGACGGCGAGCGCCGGAGTCGCTGATGGGATTGTGGCGAGGGGCGGCGCCTGGACCAGGGGCGGATGCGCGGTCTGGAGCGAGGCCATCGTCAATGTCCCAGATACACTTCGATGACCTTCGGGTCGTTCTTGACCCGCTCCATCGAACCTTCGGAGAGCACCTTGCCCTGGTGCAGGACGGTCACCCGGTGGGCGATGTCCTCGACGAACTTCATGTCGTGCTCGATCACCAGCACCGAGCGGCCCTTGATGATCTGGTTGAGCAGCTCCGCGGTCTTGATCCGCTCGCCGACGCTCATGCCGGCCACCGGCTCGTCGAGCATCAGCAGTTCCGGGTCCTGGATCAGCAGCATGCCGATCTCCAGCCACTGCTTCTGGCCGTGGCTCAGGAACTCGGCCCGCTCCTTGAGCTGGTCTTTGAGGAAGATCGTCTCGGCGATGGCGTGGATGCGGTCGCGGACCTCCGCGTCCCGCTTGAACGTGAGGGCGCCGAAGACCGAGCGGCCGCGGGGGAACGAGATCTCGAGGTTCTCGAAAACCGTCAGATCGTCGTAGATCGACGGCGTCTGGAACTTGCGGCCGACGCCGGCCTGCACGATGGCGCTCTCGGTGAGCTTGGTCAGCTCCTGGCCCTTGTACTTGATCGACCCGGCGCTAGCCTTGGTGCGCCCGCAGATCAGGTCGAGGACGGTGGTCTTGCCGGCGCCGTTCGGGCCGATGATGACCCGGATCTCGTCCGGATCGACGTAGAACGACACGTCGTTCACCGCCTTGAACCCGTCGAAAGAGACGGTGAGCGCCTCGACGGCGAGGAGATAGTCGGGCGGAGCGGCCTCGGCGCCGACCACGGGGGAGGAGAGGATCGCGGCGTTCATGGGGACTCACTCGGCCGGGGCGCCGTGGGGCGGGACGATGGCGGGCGGCGGGGCGCGCAGGCTCTTCACCCGGCGGGTGAGGCGCGGCTCGATATGCTCGCGCCAGATCCCAGCGAGTCCGTTCGGGAAGGCCAGCACCACCGCGATGAACAGGGCACCGAGGCCGAACAGCCAGAGGTCGGGGAAGCTCTCGGAGAAGCTGGTCTTGGCCCAGTTGACCAAGAGCGTGCCCCAGACCGCGCCGAACAGCGACAGGCGCCCGCCGACGGCGGCGTAGATCACCATCTCGATCGAGGGCACGATGCCCACGAAGGAGGGCGACATGAACCCGACCTGCAGGGTGAACATCGCCCCGCCAATCGCCGCGAAGCCGGCCGCCAGGCAGAAGGCGAAGACCTTGAAGCCGGCCACCGAGTAGCCCGAGAACCGGACCCGGTCCTCCTTGTCGCGCATCGCGACCAGGATGCGGCCGAGCTTCGACTTCTTCACGTATTGCGCCGCCAGGATGCAGGCGATGAGCAGGCCACCGTTGACGAAATACAGGATCACCTTGGCGTGGTCGGTGCGGATGTCCCAGCCGTGGAGGGTGCGCAGATCCGTGATGCCGTTGATGCCGCCGGTATAGCCCTGCTGGCCGACGATCAGGATCGTCAGGATCGCGGCGATCGCCTGGGTGATGATGGCGAAGTAGGTGCCGCCGACCCGGCGCTTGAACATCGCGTAGGAGATGATCAGGGCGAACAGGACCGGGACCGCCACCACCAGGATCAGGGTGAGCGGCAGGCTCTTGAACGGCTGCCAGAACCAAGGGAGGGCGGTGATCTGGTTCCAGTCCATGAAATCCGGGATGCCCGGCGTCGACTGAATTTTTGTATTCTCGACACTCGAAGCTTCGAGCTTCAAGTACATGGCCATGCAGTACCCGCCCAAGCCGAAGAATACGCCCTGGCCTAAGGACAAAATACCCGCATAGCCCCAGCAGATCACCAGCCCGAGGGCCACGAAGGCATAGGTCAGGTACTTGCCGACGAGGTTGAGGCGGAACCCGTCGAGGGCGAGCGGCAGGACCACCAGGATCACCCCGGCCAGCAGAGCCAAGCTCAGCCACTCCACCGGCTTCATGAACGGGTTGTCGTTGACGGTGACCGACTTGGTCAGGGTCTGGACCGGATTGGTCATCGGGAAATCCTCAGCGCCGGACCTTGAGGGTGAAGAGGCCCTGCGGCCGCAACATCAGGATGCCGACCACCGCGAGCAGGGTGATCACCTTGGCCATCGAGCCGGAGAGGAAGAACTCCAGGGTCGACTGGGTCTGGGAGATCGAGAAGGCCGACGCGATGGTGCCGAGCAGGCTGGCGGCGCCGCCGAACACGACGATCAGGAAGGTGTCGACGATGTAGAGCTGGCCCGAGGTCGGCCCCGTGGAGCCGATCATCGTGAAGGCCGAGCCAGCGACGCCCGCGATGCCGCAGCCGAGGCCGAACGTGTAGCGGTCGACCTTCTCGGTATCGATGCCCACCGCCCCCGCCATGGCGCGGTTCGCCATCACGGCGCGGACCTGCTGGCCGAAGCGCGAGCGGTAGATCAGCAGCGCGACGCTGACGGTGATCAGGATGGTCACCGCCATGACGAACAGGCCATTGATCGGGATCTCGATCGTGTCGGTGACCTGTACCGAGCCGATCAGCCACGACGGCAATTCGACGCCGACCTCGCGGGCGCCGAAGATCGACCGGTAGGCTTGCTGAAGGATCAGCGACAGGCCCCAGGTGGCGAGGAGCGTATCGAGCGGGCGCTTGTAGAGGAACCGGATCAGGCCCCATTCCACCAGCATGCCCAAGGCCCCGGAGGCGAGGAACGCTAGGCCCATCGCGATGAAGAAGTAGACCGGGAACAGGGCCGGCAGGTAGGTCTGGCAGAACGTCGAGCAGAGATAGGTGACGTAGGCGCCGAGGATCATGAACTCCCCATGCGCCATGTTGATCACGCCCATCTGACCGAAGATGATCGCGAGCCCCAGCGCCATCAGCAGGTAGACGGAGAATAGGATCAGGCCGGCGAATCCCTGCATGGCGAAGATCGCGCCGAGGTCACCGAGGGAATAGTCACCGAGCATGGTCCCGTAATCTCCGATCCGAGATGCGCTCCGCCGGTGGCGGAGGCCCGTGATCCCACTCAGACCACCTCATCCTGAGGTGCCGGAGCGCAGCAGAGGCCTCGAAGGAGGGCTCCAGAACTCGCGCGGGTCCTGGAGGGCTCCTTCGAGGCAGGGCGATCGATGATCGCCCTGCACTTCAGGATGAGGTCGCGTGTTGGAGGCGCGCGTTTCGCGCGACTACTGGTACCCCTTCGGGAACGGGTCCGGCTTGATCAGCTCCGGGCTTGTGTAGACGATCTCGAACTGGCCGTCGGGCTTGGCCTTGCCGACCCGGGTCTTCGACCAGAGGTGATGGTTCTCGTCGATCTTGACGTAGCCCTCCGGCGCGCCCTTGAACTCCAGGCCCGGCGAGGCCGCGACCACCTTGTCGACGTCGAAGGATCCGGCTTTCTCGCAGGCCATCTTCCACAGGAACGGGCCGAGATAGGCCGCCTGTGTGACGTCGCCAATGACCGTCTTCTCGCCCCACATCTTCTTGAAGGCGGCCACGAACGCCTTGTTGTTCTCGTTGTCGATCGACTGGAAGTACTTCATGCAGGCATAGGCGCCGGCGATGTTCTCGCCGCCGATGCCGTCAATCTCGTCCTCGGTGACCGAGATCGTCATCAGCACCTGCTTCGACAGGTCGATGCCCGCGGCCTTCAGCTGCTTGTAGAACGCCACGTTCGAGCCGCCGACCACGTCGGTGAAGATAACCTTCGGCTTGGTCAGCTTGATCTTGTTGATCACCGAATTGAACTGGGTGTGGCCGAGCGGGAAATATTCCTCGCCCACCACCTTGCCCTTGAGCACGTTCTCGACGTGCTTGCGGGCGATCTTGTTCGAGGTGCGCGGCCAGATGTAGTCCGAGCCGATGAAGTAGAAGCTGTCGCCGCCCTTTTCCTTGTGGACCCAGTCGAGGCCGGCGAGGATCTGCTGCGTCGCTTCCTGGCCGGTGTAGAACACGTTCTTGGACTGCTCCAGGCCCTCGTAGAAGGTCGGGTAGTACAGGAGGCCGTTATACTGCTCGAAGACCGGCAGCACCGCCTTGCGCGAGGCCGAGGTCCAGCAGCCCATCACGGCGGCGCAATGGTCGTTGACGAGGAGCTTCTTGGCCTTCTCGGCAAAGGTCGGCCAGTCGGAGGCGCCGTCCTCCTGGATGATCTTGATCTTGCGGCCGAGCACGCCGCCGGCCTCGTTGATCTGGGCGATGGCGAGCTTCTCCGCCTCCTGGGCGCCGGTCTCGGAGATCGCCATCGTGCCGGTGACCGAGTGCAGGATGCCGACCGTCACCTCGGTGTCGGTCACGGCGAGCCCGGTGGTGTTCACCGCCGAGGTGGGCGCGGCGGCCCAGGCGCCGCGGGGCATCAGGGCGAGGGCCGGTGCGCCGGCCAGACCCATCAGCAGCCTGCGCCGCAACGGGGAGCGCAAGCCGTTCGTCGCGCCGGTCTCGGTGTCGTCAGCCATCGTGCCTGCCCTGGTTCGCGTCCGGGCCTCGAGAGGCGGCCCCGGATCGACCAGTCCAGGCTAGGTCTTCGGCTACGCTACGGCCTATACGATGTTTTGCGTATGGCCGTTCTCTTGCATCGGGCGCACCATCGCGGCGGAGAAGTCTGAGGGATCGTTGGAAGCGAGGGCGGAGAGCGTGGGCGGCGCCCGGGCGGCGGAGTGTGTCCGCGCGCGCGCGCGCGGACGAAGCCCCATGCGCCGGACCAGGCTGCGATGAGCGGTCCCCAACGCATCATCCCGATCCGCCGGGACTACAACCGCTTCGTCGCCGACGAGACGCTGGAGGATTACGCCCTCCGCTTCACGGCCAAGAAGGCCCGGCGCTGGTCCGGCTTCCAGGTCGCCCAGACGGCGCTCGGCTCGGTCTCGTTCCTGGCGCTGGAGGCGATCGGCGGGACGCTGGCGCTCACGGCGGGCTTCCCCAACACGCTGGCGGCGGTGCTGGTCGTCGGCCTGATCATCTTCGCCACCGCAGCGCCGATCACAGTCTACGCCGCTCGATACGGGCTCGACATGGACCTGCTGACCCGGGGCGCCGGGTTCGGCTATCTCGGCTCCACGGTCACGTCGCTGATCTACGCCAGTTTCACCTTCCTGTTCTTCGCCATCGAGGCGGCGATCATGGCCCTGGCGCTGCAGCTCTGCTTCGGGCTGCCGCTCGGCATCGGCTACCTCGTCTGCGCCGCCGCCGTGATCCCGCTGGTGGTCTACGGCATCCGACTGATCAGCCGATTCCAGATCTGGACGCAGCCGCTCTGGGTGGCCTTGAGCCTGCTGCCGCTGGTCTTCGTGGCGGCCCAGGGCGCCGCGCCCCTGCACGCGCTCGCCGAGTTCCCGGGCCTGGACGGCGGCGGGGCCGCCTTCGACATCGGCCGCTTCGGGCTCGCCACCGGGGTGCTGCTGGCCCTGCTGGCCCAGGTCGGCGAGCAGGTCGATTTCCTGCGCTTCGTTCCCGAGCCTGTTGGCCGGCGCGACTGGCGCTGGTGGCTGGCGGTGCTGTCGGGGGGCGCCGGCTGGATCGTGCCCGGCATGCTCAAGATCCTGCTCGGCGCCGGCCTCGCTGTCCTGGCGCTCGGGCACGGCGTCCCACCCGAGCACGCCGCCGAGCCGACCCGAATGTACGCGGTGGCGTTTGGCTACGTGACCGGGGAGGGCGGCCGGGCCGCGCTCCTGCTCACCGGGCTGTTCGTCCTGGTCTCTCAGCTTAAGATCAACCTGACCAACGCCTATGCCGGCTCGATCGCGTGGTCGAACTTCTTCTCCCGGCTGACCCACAGCCATCCGGGGCGGGTGGTCTGGCTGGTGTTCAACGTGGCGATCGCGGTGCTCCTGATGGAGCTCGGCATCGACAAGACGATCGAGAGCACGCTGCCGCTCTACGCCTCCGTGGTCTCGGCCTGGGTCGGGGCGCTGGCCGCGGACCTCGCGGTGAACAAGCCGCTTGGCCTCTCGCCCAAGGGCATCGAGTTCAAGCGCGCCCATCTCTACGCCATCAACCCGGTGGGGACCGGCGCCATGGTGCTGGCGCTCGCCGTCGGCGGCCTCGCCTATGCCGGCCTGCTCGGGCACGCGCTCCAGCCCTTCGCGCCGCTCCTAACCCTGGCCGCCGCCTTCGCGGCGGCCCCGGTGATCGCCTGGGCGACGGGCGGCCGCTGGTATCTCGCCCGGATCCCGAAGCGGGATTGGGGGGCGGGCGAGGTCACCTGCCGGGTCTGCGAATTGCCGTTCGAGGGCGAGGACATGGCCCATTGCCCGGCCTACGACGCCCCGATCTGCTCCCTGTGCTGCTCGCTCGACGCCCGCTGCGGCGACCTGTGCAAGCCGCACGGGCGGCTGGAGGTTCAGGCCCAGCAGACGCTCGGCCGGATCCTGCCGGGCCGGACCGCGGCCTGGATCGGTGCGCCGCTCGGGCGCTACCTCGCGGTCATGCTGACCCTCTGCGCGGTGATCGGCCTGATCCTCGGGATCGTGCATGCGGGGGCGACCATCGCGCATCCCGAGCATCGCGCGGTCCTGCGCACGGCGCTGACCAGCGTGTTCTTCATCCTGGTGGTGATCCTCGGCGTGGTCGCGTGGCTGTTCGTGCTCGCCCAGGAGAGCCGGCGGGTCGCCCAGGCCGAGACCATGCGCCAGACCGCGCTCTACGAGGCCGAGATCGCCGCCCACAAGCTCACCGACGCCAAGCTGCAGGAGGCCAAGGAGCGGGCCGAGGCGGCCAACCAGGCCAAGAGCCGCTACGTGGTCGGCATCAGCCACGAATTGCGCACGCCGCTCTCCACCGTGCTCGGCTACGCCCAGCTCCTCGAATCCGATCCCGCAATCCCGGCCCAGCGCCTCAACGGCATCCGGGTGATCCGGCGCAGCGCCCAGCACCTGTCCGGCCTGATCGACGGCCTCCTCGACATCTCGCGGATGGAGGCCGGGCGGCTGGAGATCCACCGGGACGAGGTCCGGCTGACCGAGTTCCTGGATCAGCTGGTCGATATGGTCCGGCTCCAGGCCCGGGAGGCGGGCCTCGAATTCCGGTTTTCCCGGCCGGAGATCCTGCCCGCCGTGGTTGCTACCGACGAGAAGCGCTTGCGCCAGGTGCTGCTCAACCTCCTGTCGAACGCGATCAAGTTCACGCCCTCCGGCACGGTCACCCTGGACCTGAGCTATCGCAGCCAGATCGCAATGTTCACGATCCGCGACACCGGTCCGGGCATTCCGGAGGCGGATCTGGCGCGGATCTTCCAGCCGTTCGAGCGGGGCTCGACCCCGGCCGCCCGCAGCACCCCGGGGACGGGGCTCGGGCTCACCATCGCCGACCTGCTGGCGCAACTGCTCGGCGGCGAGATCACCGTGGCGGCGGCGCCCGGCGGCGGCACTCAGGCGCGGCTGCGCCTGATGCTGGCCTCCGTTGCGCAGCCCGCTCCGATCGTGCTGCCGGCCCCGGTCTCCGCGCCGGAGCGGGCCTATGCCGGCGCCCGCCGCACGATCCTGGTGGCCGATGACGACACCGCCCACCGGGCCCTGATGCGGGCGATCCTGGAGCCGCACGGGATCTCCGTGCTCGAAGCCGGCTCGGGCCCCGAATGCCTGGCGGCGGTGGCCAGGGGCGGGATCGACCTGATCCTGCTGGACATCGCCATGCCGGGCATGAGCGGCTGGGCTGCCGCCGCGACGCTGCGCGCCGAGGGGCATACCGGGCCAATCGCCATGATGTCGGCCAACGTCCACGAGATCAGCCCCGTGCGCGGCGACGACGCCCCCCACGACGCGATCTTCGCCAAGCCTTTCGACCTGCGCGACGTGCTGGAGCGGATCGGCAAGCTGCTGCACCTCGAATGGACCGACGCCGCGACGCCCGCCTTGCGCGAGCCCGCCCCGGCGCTCGCCGAGATCGGCCATCCCGGGCCCGAGCATGTCGGCGAGTTGCTGCGCCTCGGCCGGATCGGCCATATCCGGGCGATCGAGGCCAAGCTCGCCCAGATGGAGGGCGATTCGACGGTCCCGCCCGCCTTCGTGGCCCGGATGCGCGGGCTCGTGGAGGGCTATGACCTGCGCCGCTACCTCTCGGTCCTGCAAGGACTCGCCCGCCATGGCTGAGGCGCCGACGAACCAGCCGAGCCGCGACGTCGTCCTGGTCGTGGACGATTCGCCCGACACGCTGAGCTTCCTCACCGAGGCGATCGAGCGTTCCGGCGCCACCGTGCTGGTGGCAGTGGGCGGCGACCTCGCCCTCACACTCGTCGACGAGATCACCCCGGACGTGATCCTGCTCGACGCGGTGATGCCGGGCATGGACGGGTTCGAGACCTGTCGGCGGCTCAAGGCCAAGCCCCAGCTCGCCGGGGTGCCGGTGATCTTCATGACCGGGCTCAGCGAGACCGAGCACATCGTGAAGGGGCTCAGCGCCGGCGGGATCGACTACGTCACCAAGCCGATCGCCCCGGACGAGATCCTGGCCCGGATCCGCGTGCACCTCGCCAGCGCCCGGGCTGCGCAGAGCGCCCGCGCCGCCCTCGACACCGCCGGGCGCACCCTGTTCGCCGTCTCGGAGGCCGGGGCGGTGCTGTGGACGACCCCGCAGGCCGGGCGGCTGCTCGCCGGGCTCGGCGCCGACCCGGCCGGGGTCCTCGAACTGCCCGCCCGCGCCCGCGACTGGCTGCGCGGCTGCCTCGCCGGGGCCTCGGCCAACGCGCTGACGCTCACCGGCCCCGACGGCACCGCCTACACGCTCAGCTTTATCGGTCGCACCCCGGACGAGATCCTGCTGCGCCTGTCGCGCGAGGAGGGCTCGGGCGCCGTCGAGCGGCTGCGGGCGCGGCTGCCGGTCACCGGCCGCGAGGCCGAGGTGCTGCTCTGGCTGTCCCGGGGAAAATCGAGCCGCGACATCGGCGAGATCTTAGGGCTGAGCCACCGCACCGTGACCAAGCACCTGGAGGGCATCTACGCCAAGCTCGGCGTCGAGAATCGCACCGCCGCCTCGATCATCGCGGCCCGCCACCTGCAGGACTGAGTCGCCGCTCGATCGCTTGCTGCCAGAGGCGGGTTGCTCGTCCGCGCGCCGGGTGAATCGACGGCTCCGACCGTTGTCCACAGGCATCGCTGCAGCGCGAAACCCGTTGGTAAGCGGCATCCCACCACGGTCCGCGCACAGACGAACCAATTCGGGAACGGATGCGATGATGACCAGCCACCAGCTCGCCGACGAACTGAGGCGGGTCGCCACCACGCAGGTCAGCGACATCACCCGCGCGGTCAAGGAAGGCCAGAAATCGATCGCGCTGAACGAGGTGCGGGACATGGCCCGCCGCCTCAGCCTCCTGGCGGATGCCTTCGATCCGAAATCGGCGACCGAGAAGGCCGAGCCCCAGGACGGCGCCCAGGCTGCCTGACGTTTGCTGCCCGATCCGCCCCGGAGCGCCACCATGGTCCGCGCCTACTTCTACATTCGCCTCGACGGCGCCTACTTGGCCGCGCCGACGGCCCAGGACATTGCCGACATGGATGCGGCTCGGGTCGCCGCGCGCACGATCGTCCGGGGGCTGATGCGCCAGCACGGCGGCGACCCGCGCTTGCTCGACGCCGCCCTGGTGATCGCCGACGAGGCCGGCACGACACTCCTGGAGATGTCGTTCCTCGAAGCCCTGTACCTCCCGGTCGAGCCGGTGAACGATCCCAATCGCCGCCGGCCGATCCCGCGGGAATTCGGAGCGCTACGCACGCCGCGGATGCTGTTCAGCGCCGCCATGGCCCCGATCCGGCGCTTCGCCGCCGGACGGGCGATGCGCTGAGCCGGCCTCAGCCGAACAGATCGGTCGTCACGAAACCCCGCTCTGCCAGCCGCTCGGCCAGGACGCGCCGGTGGCAGCGGGCGGGATCCCGCTCGAAGCACAGCAGGCAGATCGGCGACGCCTCCGCCAGGGTGGCGAGCTCGTCGAGGGCGACGCCGCCGGCCGCCGTATCGAGCACCTCCTCGCAGTAGATCTTGCGCATCAGCGCCGCATCGTCGGCCCGGGCCGCCTCGCGCCCGGATTTCGGCGTGCCCAGGCTGCGCAGATGCACGTAGCCGAGCCCGGCCTCGACCAGCCCGGTCCCCAGCGTGCCCTTCGAGAAGCCGCGCTTGCGGGAGTTCGCCACCGCCCGCACGTCGGCCAGGACGGCCACGCCCGCCGAGCGCAGCGCATCCGTAAGGCGCTCGGGGTCGAGCCCTTCGTAACCTATGGTGAATAATTGCTTGCTCACGGGACCGTGACGGGACTCGCGTTGCGGGACCGGCACTTAGCCGGATCTCGGCCTGTGCACCAACCGGGGATTGATGCGGTATGTCGCGGCGGCGCAACGCATCTCGGAATTCCGCCGCAAAGATCGCAAAGCTCCGTTAACTGCGTCAGGGCCATCGATTACGCCTGACTTTGGCGCTTCTTCGGTGGCGGGCTGAACACTGATGGTGCGGGATTACAAGCTTTCGCAGGTTCCGTCCGCCGAGCGCGGCCGTGGTGTCGGCCCCCTGAGGGGCGTCCGGCGAATCGCCACCCGGGTGCTGGCCATAGCCGCGCTGGCGGGCTTGGCGGCCTGCGCCTCAAGCACGAATTTCTACCCGACCAAGGGCGACGCGAAGCCCCATCCGGGCGTGGCCAAGGCCAAGCAGCACCCGATCCAGGGCATCGACATCTCGAAGTGGCAGGGCAACGTCGACTGGGCCTCGGTCCGGGCTGCCGGCACCCAGTTCGCCTTCATCAAGGCGACGGAGGGCGGCGACCACGTCGACGAGCGCTTCCGGACCAACTGGGACGGCGCGGCCCGGGCCGGCGTGCCGCGGGGCGCCTACCACTTCGTGTTCTGGTGCCGCTCCGCCCGGGATCAGATGGAGTGGTTCAAGCGCAACGTCCCGAACGACCCGACGGCCCTGCCGCCGGTGCTCGACGTCGAGTGGAACGGCCACTCGCAGACCTGCCCGAAGAAGCTGCCGAAGGCGCAGGCCCTGGCGATGGTCACCGAGATGCTCGAGGAGATGGAGCGCTACACCGGCAAGCGCCCGATCATCTACACCGACATCACCTTCCACAAGGATGTGCTGGAAGGCGAGCTGCCGGACTACCCGCACTGGTTGCGCTCCACCGCAGCCGAGCCGGAGCAGCGTTTCGTCAACCGCAAGTGGATGCTGTGGCAGTTCACTTCGACCGGGCGCGTCCCCGGGGTGCAGGGCGACGTCGATCGCAACGCTTTCTACGGCACGCCGTCCGACTGGGCCTCGTTCCTGTCGACCGATTGTGATCCCCGCGAGCACCGGCGGCTCTCGGAACAGGGCCTGTGCACCGACAAATAATTGAGCGGGCCCGATAGACTTAAGTTGGTTCACGGAGACAGGGTGGGATATAAGCGTGTCCGGTTCGCCCGCTCGCAGGCGGGCAGCCGGTGAGGATCCTTTCGGGAGCCTCTTGTTCCACGATCCTTATCCCGCAATGCCTGCTGACCGCGCCGCCCCGACCGGCAACCTGCTCCTTGACGCGCTTCGAGGGGCCGACCGCGCGCTGATCGCGCCGCATCTGGAGCCGATGGCGTTCGACAAGGGCGCGATCGTGTTCGAGGCGGGCTCGGACGTGACGCACATCACCTTCCCGTGCGGGCAGACCGTCGTGGCGCTGATCATCGCCACCCGGGACGGGCGCTGCGCCGAGACCGCCACGATCGGCCGCGAGGGCGCGGTCGGGGGGATCGTCAGCGCGGGCCGGGTGCCGGCCTCCACCGAGGCGATCGTGCAGATCGGCGGCCCGATGCTGCGGCTCGAGACCGACCGGCTGCAGGAGGCCAAGCGCCAGTCCACCGAGATCCGCAACCTGTTCGCGCGCTACTCCGACTGCCTCCTGGCCCAGGTGCTGCAGGCCGCGGCCTGCAACGCCCTGCACCCGATCGAGCAGCGCTGCCTGCGCTGGCTGCTGACGCTCCAGGACCGGATCGGGGGCGACACGCTGCCGATCACCCACGAGTTGCTGGCCTCGATGCTCGGCGTCCAGCGCACCTATCTGACGCGGATCCTCAGCACCCTGCAGGACCAGGGTCTGATCCGGGTCGGGCGCGGGCGCATCACCGTGCTCGACCGCCGCGCGATGTCGGCGGCGGCCTGCGAGTGCCATTCCCGCGTGCAGCGGCATTTCAAGACCGTCCTCGGCGCGGTCTACACCGCGGAGGGCCTCGACCGGATCGAGCCGCCGGCCCCGGTCGATGGCGATCCGGAGCCCGCCCTGGCGTTGCGCAGCAGCGCGCACGGCTGAGCCGGGCCGGCGTCAATCGGCCGACCGGCGCTCCAGGATCTCGATCAGCGCCCCGTCCGGTCCTTCCACGAACGCGATCCGCAGGCCCGGGCCGCGCTCGGTGATGCCCGCCCGCACGGTGACGCCGCGGGCCATGAGATCGGCCATGGCCGCCCCGATGTCGGCCACGCGCAGGCCGATATGCTCGATGCCCAGGCAGGGCGTCTGCGTAGCGGGGGCGGTCTCGGGCGTGGCCTGCTCGATGAAGACGGTCAGGCCGCCGAGATCGAGCACCACGCGCTGCACCGGGTCGGCGCCGACGCGCTTCACTTCCTTGGCCCCGAAAGTCTCGACGTAGAAGGACGCAGCCTTCACCGCATCGCGGCTGCGCAGATGGACGTGGTCGCAGGCGTACTGCATCGCGTGTCTGTCTCCCGGGGCCCGGTCCCGGCCGGCCCGTCATGGCGTCGCCGACAAAGGGTAGGGGGTCCGCGTCCCGGGGCGAGATCCGCCGCTTGACGCAGCGCACGAACCCGCAGACTTTCGCCGCCGCGATCGTTGCAGGGATGCAACATCCTTCCCACATCCGGGTGGAAATCCCACACCGCACAGCTTAAGAGACCGATGCGCAATCCCTACGACGTGCTGGGCGTCCCCAAGGGAGCGAGCGAAGCCGATATCAAGAAGGCTTATCGCAAGCTCGCCAAGGACTTCCACCCCGACCGCAACAAGAACGACGTGAAGGCCAAGGACCGGTTCGCCGAGGCGAACTCGGCCTACGAGATCCTGGGCGATTCGGAGAAGCGCAAGCAGTTCGACCGCGGCGAGATCGACGCCGATGGCAGGCCCCGCGCCTCCGGGTTCGAGGGATTCTCGGGCGGGTTCGGCGGCGGCCGGTCGAGCGGCTTCGATTTCGAGAACATGGCCCGCGGCCGACAGGGCGGCATGGGCGGTGGCATGGGCGGCGGGATGGGCGAGGATATCTTCTCGCACATCTTCGGCGAGGCGTTCCGCGCGGGGGGCGCCGGGCCGGGCGGCGCCCGCCAGGCCGCCAAGGGCGACGATGTCGCGGCCGAGCTGTCCGTGAGCCTGGAACAGGTCGCCAGCGAGGAGAAGCTGCGCCTGGCCCTGCCCACCGGCCGCGAGGTCGACGTGGTGATCCCCCGGGGCGTGGAAGATGGTCAGACCATTCGGCTCCGCGGCCTGGGGCAGAGCGCCGGCCCCCGCGGTGAGCCCGGCGACGCGCTGCTCACCATCCGGGTTCGGCCGCATCCCCGCTTCACCGTCGACGGGGCCGACCTGAAGACCAGCGTCGAGGTGCCACTGGAGGATGCCGTGCTCGGCGGCACGATCCGGGTGCCGACCCTGACCGGCGCGGTCGAGATGAAGATGCCGCCCATGACCAGCTCGGGCCGGACCTTCCGGTTGCGCGGCAAGGGCCTGCCCAAGAAGGACGGCACCCGCGGCGACTTGCTCGCCACCACGGCCATCACCCTGCCGGAGAGCGAGGATCCGGCGCTCATCGAGTTCGCCCGGAGCCGGCGCGCGAAGGCTGCCTGAGAGCCTGTATGACAGGCGCGGCCTCTCGGGCCGCGCGGCGGCCCGGTGCGGACTTCCGTCGCCGGTCCGCCTCCGCTAAGGAGACCGCCGGTGCCGCGAGGGGCCGAGAGGTTTCCAGGATCGATCATGGCGGAACACGGGCAGGGCATTCTGGCGGGCAAGCGGGGACTCGTGCTCGGGGTCGCCAACAACCGCTCGATCGCCTGGGGCATCGCAAGCAGCGCCCGCGCGCATGGGGCCGAACTCGCCTTCACCTACCAGGGTGACGCTCTGCGCAAGCGGGTCGAGCCCCTGGCCAAGGAGCTCGACGCCCACGTCATCGGGCATTGCGACGTGACCGAGGCGGCCACGATCGATGCCGTGTTCGCGGAGGCCGCGCGCGTCTTTCCCGAGGGCATCGACTTCGTCATCCACTGCATCGCCTTTTCGGACAAGGACGAGCTGACCGGCCGCTACCTTGAGACCTCCGAGGAGAACTTCACCAAGTCGCTGCTGGTCTCCTGCTACTCGTTCACCGCGGTGGCCCAGCGCGCCGAGAAGATCATGCGCCCGGGCGGCTCCCTGGTTACGCTGACCTATTACGGCGCCGAGAAATGGATGCCGCATTACAACGTGATGGGCGTGGCCAAGGCGGCGCTCGAAGCCTCGGTGCGCTACCTCGCGGCCGATCTCGGCCCCAAGAATATCCGCGTCAACGCGATCTCGGCCGGCCCGATCAAGACCCTGGCGGCCTCAGGCATCGGTGACTTCCGCTACATTCTGAAGTGGAACGAGTACAACGCGCCGCTGCGCCGGACCGTCACCATCGGCGAGGTCGGCGAGACCGCCGCCTACCTGATCTCCGACATGTCGGCCGGCATGACCGGCGAGATCCTGCACGTGGATGCGGGCTACCATGTGGTCGGCATGAAGAACCCCGAGGCGCCGGACCTGACCCTCGACAAGGATTAGCGCGCCGTCCCGAGAGGCCGCCGCCGCCTTTCGGGACCATACGCGGGTTCAAGGATCCTCGTCGTCCGCCTCCGCGAAATCCCCCGAGAGTCTCAGCCCCTCGATCCAGGTCTCGCCGTCGCGCTTGACCACGACCCGCGGCCGGGCGCCGCCATGGCTCGCGATTCCGTCGGCGAGCCGCCCGGAATGGGTGACCAGCCAGATCTGGGTGCGCTGGGCCGCCCGGGCGATCAGCCGGGACAGCGGCTCCATCAGGTCGGGATGCAGGCTGGTCTCCGGCTCGTTCAACGCGATGAATGGCGGCAGCCGATAGCCGAGCAGGGCGCCCATCAGGGCGAGGTATCGCAAGGTCCCGTCCGACAATTCCGGGGGGCCGAAGACCCGGTTCGGAAAATCCGGCACCGTCATCCCGAAACGCGCTTCGCGCCCGGGTACCGGCACCACCAGCCGGGCGCCCGGGAACGCCTCGTCCAGGGCCTCGTCGAGATCCGCCATGTCCTGCCGGATATGGGCCAGGGTGGCGAACAGGGCGGCGAGGTCGGACCCGTCCGAGGCGAGCGTCGGCGTCGTCACCGCGAGGCAGGGGCGGCGCAGGGGCGACTCGGCGTCGGTGCGGAACGCATGGTGGAAGCGCCACGCCGTCATGGCGAGACGCACCAGGGCGATCTCCGGGTACAGGGTCGCGTCGAGGAAGGTGCCGAGCGCCGTCTCGGTGGGCAGCAACTCCGTGCCGAGCGAGCGCTTGCGCCCGTCCTCGTCCCGGGCGAAGCCGGTCCGGCCGTCGCGGTCGAGGATGACGGCGGTCCGGCCGCCCGTGCGCACCGACAGGCGCTCGGTCTTGACCTGCGGCTCCTGGGCGAAGGCCGCGCCGGCGGGGATGCCGTTGACCTGCGGCACCAGCCCGATCTCGACCGCGTAGGCGAAGTCCTGCCCGGTCCCGTCATCGCGCAGGGTGGCGGACAGGCGGACCCGCGCGGCCTCTCCCTGCCGCCGACGCCCGGCCCAGAGCGCCGAGTCCATGCCGCCCTCCGCGGCGAGCTCCCGGGTGAGCGTCCCTCGGGCTGCGGCCTGCAGCAATTCGAGGCCGCGATAGAGGTTGGTCTTACCGGTGCCGTTGCCGCCAACGAACACCGACAGGCCGTCTACCGGGAAGCCGATCCGCCGGAGCGAACGGTAGTCCGAGACCGCGACCTCCCGAACCACCAGCATGCGGCATCCCTTCGTTCAGTCCGGGACCTTCAGGTCGGCGATGCCCTCGGCAGCCTTCGGGAATCGCGGGTCCATCGCCTCCAGCGTATCGGCGATCGTGCGGGCAATCACGTAGTTGCGGAACCACTTGTGGTTGGCCGGCACCACCAGCCACGGCGCGTGCGGGCTCGAGCATTGCGACAGCGCGTCCGAGAAGGCCTGCTGGTAGGCATCCCAGGATTTCCGCTCGACCAGGTCGGCCGGGTCGAACTTCCAGTGCTTCTCCGGATCGGCGATCCGGGCCTCCAGGCGCTTCTTCTGCTCGTCCTTGGAGATGTGCAGGAAGAACTTGATCACCACCGTGCCGGATTCGGTGAGCAGACGCTCGAAATCGTTGATCAGCCGGTAGCGGCCCTGCCAGACCGCGTCCGGTACGAGGCCCTTCACCCGCACTACGAGGACGTCCTCGTAATGGCTGCGGTTGAACACGCCGATCATGCCGCGACCCGGCGTCCTGGCGTGGTAGCGCCACAGGAAATCGTGATCGAGCTCGTCGCTCGACGGCACCTTGAACGACGACACCGTGCAGCCCTGCGGGTTCACGCCCTTGAGCACGGCCCGGATCGTCCCGTCCTTGCCGCCGGTATCGATCGCCTGGAACACCAGCAGGAGGCTGCGGGCGCGCTCGGCATAGAGCCGCTCCTGCAGCGCGCTGATGCGCTCGCGCTCCTGGCCGAGGGCGTCCTTGGCCCAAAGCTTGTCGAGGCCGCCATCGGCGTCGGCATCGACCGCCGACAGGTCGATGCGTGTCCCGGGCTCGACCGCCACGATTCCCGGTGCGGCCAGGATCGGGATCTGCCGGTGGCTGCCCAGGGCGGCCGGCGCCGTCCCGGCAATCGCGTCGGCCGCCCCGGCCCAGACGGCGGTCGAGGGCGCCCGCGCCCGGGCGGCCTGGTGCCGATCCGGGCCGTCTGTCACGCTCCCGTCCTGCGAGTGGCCGGGAAGATGCTTGCCGTGCTTCTTGGACATGGGCAGGACCGTGTTGAGGGGCTTTGCCGACGAACGCGCAGAACGGTTGGCAAGCCCGGCCGTTCCGGGCGCCTGCGCAGCGACAGGATTTTGAGACGGTTGGCCACGATCTATTTCATCCGCCACGGCCAGACCGCCTGGAATGCCGAAGGCCGCCTGCAGGGCAGTCGCGACATCGACCTCAACCCGCAAGGGGAGGCGCAGGCCGTCGCCGTGGCCAAACGCCTGGCCGCCGTGGCGGGGCCGGCCCTGGCGGAGGCCGAGTTCCTGGCAAGCCCGCTCAAGCGCACCCGACGGACCATGGAGATCCTGCGCACCACGCTGGGCCTGCCGCCGGGCGCGTACCGGACGGATCCGCGGCTGCGGGAGATCGGCTTCGGCACCTGGGAAGGCTCGACCTGGGCCGAGATCCGCCGCCGGGATCCGGGGGGCGCCTCGGCGCGCGACCGCGAACGCTGGAACCACCGTCCGCCCGGCCTCGGCGGCGAGAGCTACGCCACCCTGGTGGAGCGGGTCGGGCCGGTCCTGGCCGATTTGCAGGGGAATGCCGTGGTGGTGGCCCATGGCGGTGTCGCCCGGGCGGCCCTGGTCGCCCTCGGCCTGCTGGATGTCTACGCCGCGCCCCGCCTCGGCATCCGCCAAGGCGAGGTGCTGGTCCTGGAGCCGACCGGCTGGCGCTGGGCTTGAGCGTCTCGCGCGGGATGCCCGCGGCACGCTCGCGTGCGGTGGAAGACGGCCCGGTGGCCCGTGCGTTTGATAAGGCGCGCTCAGCCGTCCTTCACCCAGGGTTCAAAGCCGCCTCGATAACGGCATGATCGACTGGCTATAGGGCGGTCGCCACGGTATGCGCCGACCTGTTCGGTCGGCCAGCGGAGCAGCGGATGAGCGACCTCGCCGAGAAAACCCGGTCCGGACCGGCTGCCGAGGCGCGTGAGCGTCCGGCGGACGGGGCGGCCGTGCTGCGCGGCGCGCACCGCCCCGACCTGATCCGCGACGAGGTGCTGGCCGAGATTTTTCTCGCCTCGGCGCGCGCCCGGCCGGACCATCCCTGCCTGATCGACGGTGCGCGCGTGATCGCGGGCGGCGTCCACCCCAGCCTGACCTATGCCGAGGTCGCCGCCCGGGCCGGGCGGATCGCCGCCGGCCTCGCCCATCGCGGCATCGGCCCGGGCGACATCGTCGGGCTCTGGATGGCCCGCGGTCCCGACCTCCTCGTGGCCCAGATCGGCATCACCCTGTCGGGCGCCGCCTGGCTGCCCTTCGACGCCGAGGCGCCGGCCGACCGGGTTGGGGTCTGTCTAACGGATGCCGCCGCCAAGGCGCTGCTGGTCTCGCCGGCACTCGCCTCCGCCGCCCCCGACGCGGCGCCGGCCCTGACCCCGGCCGATCTCGATGCCGCGACGCCCGCGGATGCGCCGGTGCCGGACGCCCGCGCTGCCGGCCTGACGCCGGAGCATCCCGCCTACCTGATCTACACCTCGGGCTCGACCGGCGTACCCAAAGGGATCGTCATCAGCCACGCCAACATCTGCCACTTCCTCCGGTCGGGGAATGCGCTCTACGGCATGCGCGCCGACGACATCGTGTTCCAGGGCGCCTCGGTCGCCTTCGACCTGTCGATGGAGGAGATCTGGGTCCCGTATCTCGTCGGCGCGACGCTCTTCGTGGCGAGCCCGGCTATGATGGGCGACGTCGAGTCCCTGCCTGGCATCCTGGAGGCCGAGCGGATCACGGTGCTTGACACCGTGCCGACCCTGCTGGCGATGATTTCCGGCGACCTGCCGACCGTGCGCCTGGTCCTGCTCGGTGGCGAGGCCTTGCCCGAGCCGCTGGTCGCCCGCTGGGCCACCGGCTCGCGCCAATTGTTCAACACCTACGGACCCACCGAGGCGACCGTGGTCGCCACCGCGGCCGAGATGCGCCCGGGCGAGCCGGTGACCATCGGCGGCCCGATCCCGAATTACTCGGTCTATGTGGCGGGCGAGGATCTGGGCCTGCTCGGCCGCGACCAGCAGGGCGAGTTGCTGATCGGCGGCCCCGGCGTCGCCCGCGGGTACCTCGCGCGGCCCGAGCTGACCGCCGAGAAATTCATCGCCAACCCGTTCGCCTCGGACGGGACCGACCCGATTCTCTACCGCTCGGGCGATGCGGTCTCGCTCGATGCCGGCGGGCGGATCCTGTTCCACGGCCGCATCGACGACCAGGTGAAGATCCGCGGCTTCCGGGTCGAGCTCGGCGAGATCGAGGCGCGGATCCGCAGCGTGCCCGACATCAACCAGGCCGCCGTGGTGCTGCGCCAGGACGACGGCGTCGACCGGCTCGTCGCCTTCCTGATCCCCGAGCGCGGCCGGACCGTGGACACCGCTACCTTACGCCGGACCCTCGCCGGCCAGATGCCGCCCTACATGGTGCCCGGCCATTTCGAGCTGGCCGAGACCCTGCCGCGCCTGACCTCCGGCAAGGTCGACCGCAAGGCGCTGAAGATCGCCCCGCTCACGGTCGCGTCGTCCGACGGCGAGCAGGAACCCCCGGCCAACGAGACGGAAGCCGCACTGGTCGCCGCGGCCAAGCAGGTCTTCGGCAACCAGCCGATCCCGCTCGAGGGCGATTTCTTCGCCGATCTCGGCGGGCACTCGCTGCTGGCCGCCCGCTTCGTCTCGGCGGTGCGCGAGGCCCCGGCGCTCGCCGGCATCACCCTGCCGGACGTCTACGCCCTGCGCACCATGCGGGCGATGGCCGACGCGCTGATCGCCCGCACCGGCGGCATGGGCGCGGCGGCCTCGGTCCGCGACCTGAGCTTCGAACCGCCTCCGCTCCTGCGACGGGCCCTGTGCGGGCTGGCCCAGGCCGCCGCGCTGCCCTTCGTCATCGCGCTGGCCACCGCGCAGTGGCTTGGCATGTTCGTGACCTACCTGCTGCTCACCGGCGGCGGCCTCAGCTTCTTCGCCGAACTTGGCGTGCTGCTGCTCGTCTACATCGCGATCAACGGCGTGACCGCGGTGGTCGCCGTGGCGGGCAAGTGGCTGGTTCTCGGCAAGACGAAGCCCGGCCGCTACCCGCTCTGGGGGACCTATTACTACCGCTGGTGGCTGGCGCAGCGTCTTGCGCCCCTGGTCCACGTGAAGTGGCTCCAGGGCTCGCCGGCGATCTCGGTCTATCTGCGCCTGATGGGGGCCAAGGTCGGCCGCGACGCGCTGATCTCCGACATCGAGATCGGCGCGCCCGACCTGCTCACCATCGGCGACGGCGCGTCGCTCGGCGGCCGGCTGGTCATCGCCAATGCCGAGATCGTCGGCAACGAGCTGGTGATCGGCTCGGTCGAGATCGGCGCGGATGCCGCGATCGGCACGTCCTGCGTGCTCAGCCACGACACGGTGATCGGCGCGCAGGCCGAGATCGCCGACCTCACCACGATCCCGACCGGCACCCGGGTCGGCCCGGCCGAGATCTGGGACGGATCCCCCGGCCGCAAGGTCGGCCTGGCGAATCCGGCCGAGCTGCCGGCGGCCGCCGAGGCCTCCTTCCCGCGCCGCGCCGCCTTCGCTGTGGCTTATATCGTGCTGCTCGGCGCGATCCCGGCGGTCGGCCTGCTGCCGATCTTCCCGGCCTTCTTCATCTTCGACCAGATCTCGGATTCGCTCTCCGACATCACCGATGTCGACTACCACTGGTACCTGCCGATCCTCACCTGGCCGACCGCCATGCTGATGACCGCCGGCACGGTGCTGCTGATCGCCGGCATCCGCTGGATCGTGCTGCCGCGGACCCGCTCGGGCACCTACTCGGTCCACTCGCTGTTCTACCTGCGCAAGTGGTCGCTGGCGCTCGCCGTCGAGGTGACGCTGGAGACGCTCTCGTCGCTCTTCGCCACCGTCTACATGCGCGCCTGGTACCGGCTGATGGGCGCCAATATGGGCCACGGCGCCGAGATCTCGACCAATCTCGCCGGCCGCTACGACCTCGCGGAGGTCGGCGCGAAGAACTTCATCGCCGACGAGGTCGTGTATGGCGAGGAGGAGATCCGCCGCGGCTGGATGCATCTCGAGCCGGTGCGCACCGGGGCGCGGGTCTTCGTCGGCAATGATGCGGTGGTCCCGCCCGGCGCCGTCATCCCGGACGACGTGCTGATCGGCATCAAGTCGAAGCCGCCGGCCAACGACGCGATGAGCCCCGGCGAGACGTGGTTCGGCTCACCGCCGATCCGGCTGCCCGCCCGCCAGAAGGTCGATCTGGGATCGAACGCCCAGACCTACGAGCCCGGGATGTGGCCGAAGGTCCGGCGCGGCGTGTTCGAGGCCTTCGCAACCTCGTTCTCGCCGATGCTCTACATCACCTTGGCGATCACGGTTATCGACTGGTACTTCTACCCGGCGATCCTGGAGAAGGATTGGTCGGGGCTGGCGATCAGCTTCGTCACGGCGAGCGTCGCCATCGCGCTGATCCAGTCCTCGGCGGTCATCGCGATGAAGTGGCTGCTGATGGGCGTCTACAAGCCCGGCATGCAGCCGATGTGGTCGTGGTGGGCCATGCGCACCGAGGCCATCGCGGTGGCCTATTGGGGGCTCGCCGGCAAGGTGCTGCTGGAACACCTTCAGGGCACGCCGTTCCTGCCCTGGGTCCTGCGCCTGTTCGGCGTGAAGGTCGGCCAGGGCGTGTGCATGCTCACCACCGACATCACCGAGTTCGACTGCGTGACGATCGGCGACTACGCAACGATCAACCGCGTCTCCGCGCTGCAGACCCACCTGTACGAGGACCGGATCATGAAGATCGGCCGTGTCGTGGTCGGCCGCGGCGTCTCGGTCGGGTCGTTCGCGACGGTCCTGTACGACACCAAGGTCGGCGACTACGCGCGCCTGCGCCCGCTCACCATCGTCATGAAGGGCGAGTCGATCCCCGCCAACACCGAGTGGGAAGGGGCCCCGGCGGTGCCGGTGATCCACGCGGCGCGCGACGCGGGATAGTTTGTCTCGGCATTGTCCCCACCCGCGCCCTCATGGTGAGATTCCCTCCGATCGTCGATCGCCGGGCGCCTCAGGATGAGGGCGCCGGGTCGCAGGGGGGCGGGCAAGACCAGGCGAGCCTTCGTCGTGGATCGCGACCGGCCCCCAGGAGGGCGGGTGTCGCACCGGTTCGAAGGCGTCCAGTACTGCGCAACATCCATGGCGCATCGGGCCTGAAGACGCACAGCCGCCCAAGATCTGTGCGGCCGGACCAGCCTGAGGCGTCCCACAATATCACAACCGAAGGTTGCTATGCCGCTGAAGTGTAAGCATCGGCGCGGTATTTTCGTCGCGCTGATGCGAAATGAGCCGGAACGTGCGTTTAGGTCCAGCCAATATCAGATCGCTCGTGCTATCGTCCGAGTCGGAGACTGATAGAACGCCGTGCATCTCGATCCAGCCACCCTGCTGATCGTTAGTTCCGTGATGACCTTGCTGGTCGGCACGCTGTTCGTTCTGTCGTGGCGGCAGGCGCCGGCGTCGCGCGCCCTGGCGCTGTGGGGCGCCGCGCATATTCTCGGTGCCGTCGGCTCCGCCGGCCTCGCCCTGCGCGGCCAGATTTTCGACCTCGTATCCATCGCGCTGTCCAATGCCGTCGTGCTGGCGGCCTATGGGCTGATCTGGAGCGGCGTCCGCTCGTTCGAGGGGCGACCGATCCGGATCGGCTTAGCGCTCGCGGGGGCCGCCATGTGGTGCGTGCTCTGCCTGGTGCCGGCCTTCTACGGATCGATCGAGGCCCGGATCGTGTACGCGTCCGCGGTGGCGGCCCTCTATTCCGGCGATTCGGCCCGCGCGTTCTGGCGCGGCCGCAGCGAGCGCCTCGCCTCGCGGGTGGCGGCCGTGACGACGCTGGGGCTGCACGCCACCTTCTACCTTGTCCGTATCCCGTCGACCCTTCTGGCGCCGCCGCCGCCGAGGCTGAACCCGTTGACCTCGCCCTGGGTGGCGATCCTGTGCTTCGTCACGCTGCTGTTCTCGATCGCCCTGGCCTTCACCTGCATGGCCCTGGTCAAGGAACGCGCCGAGCGCGAGCAGCGCCTCGCCGCGGCGACGGATCCGCTTACCGGAATCCCCAACCGGCGGGCTTTCGCCGAGGCCGCGGCGGTGGCACTCGCCACGCGCCGGGACGTGGCCCTGCTGCTGTTCGACCTCGACCGGTTCAAGGCGGTCAACGATGTCCACGGCCACGCGGTCGGCGACGCCGTGCTGGTCGGGTTCTGCACCATGGCCGCCTCCCTGCTGCCCCGGGAGGCGGTGCTCGGCCGGCTGGGCGGCGAGGAATTCGCCTGCCTGCTGCCCGACGTCTCCCCGGCCGAGGCCCTGGCGCGGGCCGAGGAGCTGCGCCGGATCTTCGCGAGCCTGTCGGTCTCGGAGCTTCCGAACCTGCAGGTCAGCGTCAGCATCGGGATCGCGCAGGCCCGGGACGGGGTCGATTACGAGGCCCTGATGCGTCGTGCTGATGCCGCGCTCTACGTCGCCAAACATGGCGGGCGCGACCGGGTCGCGATGGCGGAGCGGGTGCAGGCGGCGTAAGCCGGCGCAGTCGGAAACCGGCCGCGGATGCGGTATCGCGGGCCGGATTGGAGACCGGCCATGGACGAGCCCACCCGCATCGATCGCCTGGAGATGCGCCTCACCGAGCAGGACTCGGTCATCGAGGATCTGAACCGCACCGTCACGGAGCAATGGCGGGTGATCGACCGGCTGGTCCGCCAGGTCGCGGCGCTGCGGGATCAGGTCGAGGAAGCGGCGGCCCGGTCCGCGCCGCGCGGGCCGGAACCGCCGCCGCCGCATTATTGACGATGTCGGCGCGCCGCTTTCGGCGACGCGCCGGGACGGGATCAGAAGTTGGCCTGCGTGACGAACTTGGTCACCAGATAGGCGTCGAGCGCTTCCGAGCCGCCCTCGCTGCCGTAGCCGGATTCCTTGACGCCGCCGAAGGGCGTCTCCGGCACCGCGAGGCCGTGGTGGTTGATCGAGATCATCCCGCTCTCCACCATGTTCGCCACCCGCGCGGCCCGCTCGGCCGAGCGGGTATAGGCGTAGGCCGCAAGCCCGTAGGGCAGGCGGTTGGCCTCAATGAGCGCCTCCTCGTCCTCCGAGAACCGATTGATCATGGCCACCGGGCCGAACGGCTCCTCGTTCATCATCCGGGCGGTCAGCGGCACCTCGGTGAAGACCGTCGGCTCGAAGAAGTTGCCGCGGTTGCCGATGCGCTTGCCGCCGGTTCGCAGCGACGCCCCGGCCGATTCGGCATCGGCGGTGAGCGCCTCGATCGCCTCCAGGCGACGCCCGTGGATCAGCGGGCCCATCTTGGTATCGGGGTCGAGGCCGTCGCCGACCTTCAGGCTCTTGGCGTGGTTGGTGAAGCCCTCGACGAACCGGTCGAACACCGAATCGTGGACCAGGAACCGGGTCGGCGAGACGCAGACCTGTCCGGCGTTCCGGAACTTGGATGGGGCCAGCACCGAGACCGCCTTCTCCACGTCGGCATCGCCGAATACGATCGCCGGGGCGTGCCCGCCGAGCTCCATCGTGGCGCGCTTCATGTGCTCCCCGGCCAGCGCCGCGAGCTTCTTGCCGACCACCGTCGAGCCCGTGAACGAGATCTTGCGGATCACCGGGTGCGGGATCAGGTAGCCCGAGATCGTCCCCGGGTCGCCGTAGACCAGCGACAGGGCATCGCCCGGAATGCCGGCATCCAGGAAAGCGCGGACCAAGGCGGCGCAGCTCGCCGGCGTGTCCTCGGGCCCCTTGAGGATCACCGTACAGCCGGTGCAGAGCGCCGCCGAGATCTTGCGGACCGCCTGGTTGATCGGGAAGTTCCAGGGGGTGAAGCAGGCCACGGGGCCGACGGGCTCGCGCACCACCGCCTGCAGCACGCCGTCGGCGCGGGCCGGGATGACGCGGCCGTAGGCGCGCTTACCCTCCTCGGCGAACCAGTCGATGATGTCGGCGGCCGCCAGGGTCTCGACCCGCGACTCGGCCAGAGGCTTGCCCTGCTCCTGAGTCATGATGCGGGCGATCTCGTCGGCGCGGCTGCGCAGCAGGTCGGCGGCCTTGCGCATCAGCTTGCCGCGCTCGAAGGCCGATACCTTCCGCCCGGCCGGGAAGGCACGGGCGGCCGCGGCCAGGGCCTCGTCGAGATCCGCCGTAGTGGCGACGGCGCATTGGCCGATCGTCTCGCCCGTGGCCGGATTCAGGACGCCCAGGGTCTCCCGGTCGGCGCCCGCGCGCCAGCGTCCGGCAATGTGAAGCTCGGTATCCGGATACATCGGTCAATTCCCGCTCGGCCGCACGATCGGCCGTGGCCGACATGTGGCAACGTGGCGCGGATCGACAATCCCGCTCGCGGCATGGCTGAGGTCGGATCGGAGCGTTCGCCGCCGAAACCCGGTCAGGCGGCCCGGGAGCAAATGGCCTCGGGGCCCGAGACGATGGTGGCGCTGCCGCGCCGGGCCCGCAGGGTGCCGCCCTTCGGGACGACCTGCCAGCCCTCGCGGCAGCCGTCGATCGGCTCGGACACGACCACGATCCCGCCCGGGCCATCGCGGAAATACAGGCTCGGCGGGCGGCCGTCGCAAGCCCAGCGATAGGCGGTCAGCGTCTCGCCATCGGTGAGCAGGGCGGTGAAGCGCAGCGGCTCCGAGACGCCCGCCTCCTTCATCAGGCCGCGGACCGTCTCCAGGGTACGGGCCATGGCGCCGACCGGGTCCTGCGCGAGCCCGTTGGCCAGGGCCAGCAGGAAGATCGCCTCGGAATCGGTGCTGCCGCGCCGGTGATCGTAGAACGTGTCCGGGATCAGCGCTTCCAACCGCCGCTTGATGCGGTGGTAGCCGCCGATCTGGCCGTTATGCATGAACAGGTGCCGCCCGTAGACGAACGGATGGCAATTCGCCCGGGCCGTGGCGGTGCCGGTCGAGGCGCGCACATGGGCGAAGAAGGTCCGCGCGCGCACCTGGCCGCAGAGGTTGGTCAGGTTCTCGTCCGACCAGGCCGGGGAGATGTCGCGATAGACGCCGGGCTCCGGGCGCTCGCCGTACCAGCCGATGCCGAACCCGTCGCCGTTGGTCTCGGTCTTCCCCTCGTCGGCGTGCAGGGATTGGTGCACCAGCGAATGCGTCGGCGCGCAGACCAGGTCCGAGAGAAAGACCGGCTCACCGCTATAGGCGAGGAAACGGCACATGTCGGACGTCGATCCTTCTGTGGTCCGTGCGCGATCCGCTGAAGGTCACCCCCGGAACGGAACGGGTGCCTGCGAATGAGATTAACAGTCGGTCCACACGGGTGAACAGTTTCTTAACCGCGACCCAGCTGCGCCATTTTCGGGCGATCCGAGCAAAAATGGCGCCGCTTGATCGCGGAGCGGGCAAGAACGGCTCGACCACGGGGACACTTGTGAGCCGGCTCCTCGCAGGTCACCATGGCCGAATCGGGGAATCAGCGGTCCATCGATGAGGCCGCGACCCGTCGAGGGGTCGAACGCAAACCAGAACAGGAGATTTACATGGATCGCGCACAGCCCGAGTGTTCCGCCCCCGTGGCCCTTGTCGTGGAGGACGACGCGGCGGTGCGCGATCTCGCGACCGCGGTCCTGGAAGAGAGCGATCTCGGCGTGATTGCCTGCGAGAGCGCCGAGGCCGCGCTTTCTGTGCTGGAGCGATCCGACGTCACCGTGGCGCTGCTGTTCGCCGATATCCGCCTGCCGGGCGCCATGGACGGCGTGTCGCTCGCCCAGGCCGTCGAGCGCCGCTGGCCGGATGTGCGCGTGGTCGTCACGTCCGGGGCGAGCCGCGACGAACGTCTGCCCAACCAGGCGGTCTACATGCAGAAGCCCTGGCGGGCGCTCGACGTGCTGGTCCAGGCCGAGCACGCCACGATGGCCGCCAAGGCGGCCTGAAACGGGGCGCGGCGCGCCTCCTCCCGGTAAGAGGGGAGGGGCCGCGTATCCGGGCTCCGCGGAGGCCCTATCCCGGCACGGACGCGCGCGCTGTGATCCTGCTCAGCCGCACAGATGGTTGCCGGCACTGCGTTGCGGCGTCTTCTGTCGTCATTGCGAGCGCAGCGAAGCAACCCAGGAAAACAACATGTCCGGGCAGCGCGCGCTGCTTTGGGTTGCTTCGCTGCGCTCGCAATGACGGGACTTGGCAACGAATGGGAGGCTTATGGGATAACCGCAGCTGCGGCCGCGCCCATAACCCTCACGATCTAAACGATGATCGAACGCAAAAAGCCCGGCCGCTCGCGCGGTCCGGGCTCGTGCCGTTCGGTGACGAACGTCTTAGGCGACGGGCGCCGGGTTCACCGGAACCTGGCCGGCGGCGTTGCCGCCCTGCGGGCCGGCGGCGGACGGCGACGGGAAGCCGGGGCGGCGGCTGCCAGCCGGGAAACGAGGCTTCGGCTTCGGAGCGGCGATCAGACCCTCGCGGATCGCGGTCTTGCGCGCCTGCTTGCGGGCGCGGCGGACGGCTTCCGCCTTCTCGCGCGCCTTGCGGACGGACGGCTTCTCATAAGCCTTGCGCTGCTTCATCTCACGGAAGATGCCTTCACGCTGCATCTTCTTCTTGAGGACGCGGAGCGCCTGATCGACGTTGTTATCGCGAACGAGTACCTGCAACGGACTTGATCCTCTGGACCTGGATTTGGGGCTCGCGCAGCCCGCCGCCGATCTGGAAACCGGCAACGTCCCTCGCCCGGGAGAACCCGGGAGGGACGGGAACGTCGGTTTCCGAATCGGCGTGGAGCCCACGCCTTGGCGCGCCTTCTACACCAAGCGCGAACCAGTTCCAACATCTTCGCGGCAGCGATCTTCGCCACGGCGGTCTCGAAACCCCTGGCGGCGAGTCGGATACCGGTTCGACGCGCACCAGCCCGGCACGGCCTCGATTTGGCGCAAGGCCCGATTGCAACGCGATCGGACGCGGATCTAGGCTGTGTCCATGCAAAACGACGACTCGCAGCAATTCGCCAGTGACAATTACTCCGGCATCTGCCCGGAGGCGTGGTCCGCCATGGAGGCGGCCAATCGCGGTCACGCGCCGGCCTACGGCGAGGATGCCTGGACGGCCCGGGCCGCGGACGCGTTCCGCCGCCTGTTCGAGACCGAGTGCGAGGTGTTCTTCGCCTTCAACGGCACCGCCGCGAATGCCCTCGCTTTGGCCGCCCTGTGCCAATCCTACCACAGCGTGATCTGCGCCGATTCGGCCCATGTCGAGACCGACGAGTGCGGGGCGCCGGAATTCTTCTCCAACGGCTCCAAGCTGCTCACGGTGCGCACCGAGGGCGGCAAGCTCACCCCGGAGGCGATCCGCGGGCTCGCCACCAACCGCAGCGACATCCACTTCCCGCGCCCGCGGGTGGTCACGATCACCCAGCCGACCGAGACCGGGCAGGTCTACACGCTGGCCGAGCTGCGGGCGCTGTCGGCCACCTGCCGGGCCCTCGGCCTCGCCCTGCATATGGACGGCTCGCGCTTCGCCAATGCCTGCGCCAGCCTGGGATGCAGCCCTGCCGACATGACGTGGCGGGCCGGGATCGACGTGCTGTGCTTCGGCGGCACCAAGAACGGCATGCATGCCGGCGAGGCGGTGGTGTTCTTCGATCCCAAGCTCGCCGAGGATTTCGGCTTCCGGTGCAAGCAGGCCGGCCAGCTCGCCTCGAAGATGCGCTTCCTGTCCGCCCCCTGGGTCGGCATGCTGGAGAGCGGCGCCTGGCTGCGGAACGGCGCCCACGGCAATGCCTGCGCCCGGCGCTTCGCCGATGCCGTCGCCGGGCTCCCGGGGATCCGCGCGCTGTTCCCCGTCGAGGCCAACGCCGTCTTCCTGGCGATGCCGGCCGCGACCATGGAGCGGCTGCGGGCGCGGGGTTGGCGGTTCTACACCTTCATCGGCGGCGGGGCGCGGTTCATGTTCGCCTGGGATGCCGAGACCGCGCGCGTCGACGCCCTCGTCGCCGATCTGCGCGCCCTGGCAGCCGAGGCCGCCTGAGGCCGGGTTTCCAACCAGCTCGGGGCCCTTGGGCGGTTGATCGGCGCGGGGCCCTGACGGAGGCCGTTCAGATCAGCCCGAGATCGGCAGGCTCGGCGCCGGCGAAGACCCGGCGGAGACTCGCCTGATCCAGGCCGTAGAGGCGCTGGAGCAGGCCGCCGAGCAGGGCGCGATAGTTGGTGAGCACCGGGTAATCCCGGTTCTGGAACAGATGCGCCGCGTCGGCACGGACCTGCGGTCCGACGATGCGGCCGCCCCGGATCCCGCCGCCCAGCACCCAGTAGACGCTGCCGTGGCCGTGATCGGTGCCGCGGTTTCCATTCTCTCGGAAGGTGCGGCCGAACTCGGACAGCACCACCACGACGGTCTCGGACCAGCCCGGCCCGATCTCCTCGACGAAGCCCGCCAGGCCCCGGCCCAGTTCGCTGAGCTGGTCAGCGAGATAGCCGGTGCCGGCGCCCTGGTTCACGTGGGTGTCCCAGCCGCCGACATCGACGAAGCCGAGGTTGAAGGTCTCGCGCATCAGCCGGCCGATGCGCCGCGCCGAGAGCTCGAATCCCTTCGGCGAGACCGCGCCGCGGTCGGCCTGTCCGGCATGGTTCGAGATCGTGTTGTAGACCGCGTCGCGCACGCGGAATCCCTCGGCCACGGCGCCGGCCAGCTTGGTATCGCTGTATATGGCGGCGATCAGCCTGGCCTGCCGGGCATCGAGACCCGGCTCGGCGACCCCGTTGATGGCGACGTTCGGCACGGTCTCGCCGCCCCGGAAGGTCAGCGGCATCTGCTCCGTGAAGGCGATCGGCCTGACCCGGGTCAGCTCCGCGGCGAGCCGCGCCATGAAGCCGGAATTGTAGTCGCGGGTGGCGCCGACCGTCTGGCCGAGCTCGATCGTGTCTTGGGTCTCGAAATGGCTGCGGGTCAGGTCGTCGGTGCCGGCGAAGGGCACGAAGGCCGCCTGGCCCTTGGCGTAGAGTGGCAGGATCGTGTCGCGCAGCGCCGGGTGGAGCCCCCAATCGGCGTCGAGTGCCAGCGCAGCGTTCGGATTGTTGGGATCGGGCTTCGCCACGGCGAGGTTGGGCCGCGCCTGGTAGTAGAACGCGCTGCCGGTGGGGAATCACCACGTTGGCCGCGTCGTAGGCGCCGCGCAGGAACACGACCAGCAGGCGGGCATCCGCCTTCGGAGCCGCCCAGACGCGGCTGGCCACGGTCGAGAGGCCGAGGGCCGTGGCGGCACGGAGAAGGTCACGGCGATTCATCGCATGAACTCCGGCGAGGCGAGGTAGAGCGTGTTCCAGTCCTGCGGCGACACCGCCTGGGCCAGCGCTCCTTTCGTGGGTGCGCTCAGCGTCCCGGACAGCGTCGAGAAGTAGAGGGCGTTGGCGAGGACCGGGAAGGCCGGCTCCTCGGGCCGGTCCGGGGCGGATGGCTTGAACAATCCGGCCGGGCCGGAGCCGATCTGCCGGGCGATCTCGAACCGGGTGGTGAGCTGGCCCGGGCCGCTCCAGGCGGCGGCGTCGAGGGCGTAGCCGTCAGGCGTCGAGCGGTTGAACAGGCCCTCGCCGAGCCGGTTCAGCCAGCCGAGCACCGGGGCGGTGTTGAGGATCACCCGCTCGTCATAGGCCATCCGCAGGGCCGAGAAGACGTAGCGCACCGGATCCTTGAAGGCGCTGGTCTGCGCCGCCGCGAAGGTGGGATCGCGGATCAGGGCCTCCATCACGGCGGCGATGTCGCCCTCGGTGCGGGTGAAGATCGCCGCCAGCCGGGCCACCAGCGCGTCGTCCGGCGCCTGGCCCAGGAAGTAGGTGGCGAGCGCCCGGGAGACGTTGGCGTCGTGGTCGAGGTAGCGCAGCATCGCCGGGTGGCGCAGGCTCGCCATCAGCAGGTCGCGGAACCGTCCGAGGACGTGGGGGCGGATCGCCGTGTCGACGTAGTCGCCCACTGCGGCGCGCAGGGTCGACTTGCCCTGGTGGACGTTGAGGCGGTTGAACCAGAACCAGGTCAGCCGCTCGCGCAGTTGGTCCGGGCTGTAGAGGGCGCGCAGCACCCAGGCGGAGGCGGCGTTCCGGGCGGCATCGTTCAGCGCGGCCTGGAACGCGCTCTGGGCGGCCTTGCGGGACTCCGGATCGGCCAAGTCCTTGCCGGCCTTGGATTGCGCCTCGAGGGATCGGGCGTGTTCGAGCAGCGTTCCCGGCGGCGTCAGCGCGTCGACCTGCGCTTGCGCGGCAGCCGCGGCAGGCGCGGCTCGGCCGGCGGGTGGAGCTGCGCCTGCAGCCAGCGGGCGCGGCCGTCCCGGCGCAGCTGCGCGAAGGCCGACGGGGTGGCGCCCCAGGTCAGGGCGTCGAGGAACGCGACATCGGCGGCCATTAGCATCGCCGCGATGGCCACGCGAAGCGACAGCTGTGCGGTGCGCATCATCGGTGCTCTCGCCGACGAAGTGGTCGCCCGGCCCAGCCTGATCCGGCGCGCCTGTACCGCAGATTTAGGGCTCCGGTGACGGTTCTTTGCCAAGGCCGGGGCTTGCCGCTACACGATCCGGAGACCTTCGCCCGTGACGGCACCGCCGGGCGACGCCCCTCACGTTTTGCCGACCCAGAGCGTTCGCTCCATGCTGATGCAGACCAAGTCCGAAGCGAAGCCGGCCGATCCGGTTGCGCGGCGGCGCACCTTCGCGATCATCTCGCACCCGGATGCGGGCAAGACCACGCTGACCGAGAAGCTGCTGCTGTTCGGCGGCGCGATCCAGCTCGCCGGCGAGGTCAAGGCCAAGCGCAACCGGGTCTCGACCCGGTCCGACTGGATGGGCATCGAGAAGGAGCGCGGCATCTCGGTGGTCACCTCGGTGATGACCTTCGAGTACGGCGACTGCGTCTTCAACCTGCTCGACACGCCGGGCCACGAGGACTTCTCCGAGGACACCTACCGGACGCTGACCGCGGTCGATTCGGCCGTGATGGTGATCGACGCCGCGAAAGGCATTGAGGCGCGCACGCGCAAGCTGTTCGAGGTCTGCCGGCTGCGCGACATCCCGATCGTCACCTTCGTCAACAAGCTCGACCGCGAGGCCCGCGACCCGTTCGAGCTGCTCGACGAGATCGAGAAGACGCTGGCGCTCGACGTCGCCCCGGTGACCTGGCCGATCGGCACCGGCCGCAATTTCTCCGGGACCTACGAGCTCGGCGGCAACCGCGTGCGCCGGCTCGACGCCGCCGAGGATGCCGGCATGGTCACGGTGTCGGGCCCCCAGGACCCGTTGTTCGACGAGCTGCTCACCGAGAACGGCGCCGCCGATGCGTGGCGCGAGGAGGTGGAGCTGGCCGAGGGCGGGCTGAAGCCGTTCGATCTCGACGCGTTCCGCGAGGGCCACCTGACGCCGGTGTTCTTCGGCTCGGCGCTGCGCAATTTCGGCGTGCGCGACCTGATCGACGGCCTCGCCAAGGTGGCGCCGCCGCCGCGCGGCCAGGATGCCGACAAGCGCCTGGTCGAGCCGACCGAGCCGCGCATGACCGGCTTCGTGTTCAAGATCCAGGCGAACATGGACCCGAACCACCGGGACCGGATCGCCTTCATGCGGGTTTGCTCGGGCAAGCTCAGCCGGGGCATGAAGGCCCGACTGGTGCGCACCGGCAAGCCGATCTCGCTCTCGGCACCGCAATTCTTCTTCGCGCAGGACCGCGCCATCGCGGACGAGGCCTTCGCCGGCGACGTGGTCGGCATCCCGAACCATGGCACCCTGCGGATCGGCGACACGCTCACCGAGGGCGAGGACATCGTGTTCCGCGGGGTACCGAGCTTCGCCCCCGAGATCCTCCGGCGGATCAAGCTCACCGACGCCATGAAGGCCAAGAAGCTGCGCGAGGCGCTCCAGCAGATGGGCGAGGAGGGCGTCGTCCAGGTGTTCGTGCCCCAGGACGGCAGCCAGGCGATCGTCGGCGTGGTCGGCGCACTCCAGCTCGACGTGCTGAAGGAGCGGCTCCAGGCCGAGTACGGCCTGCCAGTGGATTACGAGACCTCGCGCTTCGCGGTGTGCCGCTGGGTGTCCTCGGACTCGGAAGCCGAGCTCGACAAGTTCGTCGAAAGCCACGGCTCGGCCATGGCCAAGGATCTCGACGGCGCGCCGGTCTTCATGGCGACCACGGCCTTCTCGCTCCGCTACGAGGAGGAGCGCTATCCGGCGGTGCGCTTCACCGACGTGAAGGATTATCAGAAGCGAGCGGCGTGATTTCTTTGAGGTGGGGGCGTCTCGCTTCCTCCTCAAGTCGGCGATGATCGGATACGGCTACCTGTGAGCTGCGGCGCGTATCCGTACTGCCGCATTCACCGGATCACTCCCACCAACCCCCTAATCCTGAAGTGCCCGCGTCAGCGAGCCTCGAAGGAGGCCTCCAGCCAGCCGTGGGATTCCGGGAGGCGTTCTCCCAGGCTGCGGCGCCGCAGCTCAGGATGACGGGATTGGCCGGGATAAGCCGTCGGTGTCGTAAAACCACGGTCTGTCGGCGGTTCCGGATCCCGCGCTCCGCTGCGCGGCCCCGGGATGACGGGGTGGGTGAGCCGGCGACGGGGAAGCCCTGCCAAGAGCTTCAGAACTTCCCGAGCATGGGGAAATCCGCGGTGAGCGTCGATTCCGCGGCGATCGGAGCGTCGCGCTTGCGCGGCTTGCGGTTAAGCACCTGCTTCAGCTTGCTCTTCAGCACCGCCATGTCGAACGGCTTGAGGATGAAGGCGTCCGCGCCCGCCTGGTGAGCGAGGTTGATGTCCTCAAAATCGAAGGACGATTCGGTGAGCATGAAGGGCGTGTTCATCAGCGTGTCGTCGCCGCGGATCTCGCGCAGCAGGGCCAGCCCGTCCATGGGCTCCATGGCGAGGTCGGAGATCACCAGGGCGTAGCGGCGCGTGCGCAGCCGTTCCAGGGCCTCGGCGGCCGTGGTCACCCCCTCGACGTCGGGGAAGCCGATCCGGGTCATCAGCATCACCACGAGACGCAGGAGCTTCTCCTGGTCGTCGACGATGAGGATCGGGGGCGTATCGCTCTCGGACATCGCTCGGCTCAGATGAAGAGGTGGTCGATGCCCTGGCGGGACATCGCGTCGTTCTGGAGCGCCAGGCAGAGCCCGTGGATCGCGGTTGCCTTCGGGGTCCCGCGCTGGAGCATCGGCAGCAGATTGGCCTTGGCGAACAGGCCGTCATTCGCCGTGTTGCGCTGGGCGCTCTTGAAGGAGTGGACGAATTCCCGCTTGGCGATCTCCCGCCACTCGTTGATCTGCACGTCCCGGTGGCGCTGGTCGGCGCTGACCCGGTCGAAGGTCTCGTGGACCGAGGAGCGCTCGCCCTCGATCACCTGGCAGGCGAAGTTGCCTTCGACGATCATGAAGCTGGTGATCACCGAGAACTCGTTCTTCTTCTGCGCGACGCGGCCGATCTCGGCGATCTGCTCCGAACGCTTCGCCGGATCCGCCGACAGATTGAGGCGCGAGAAGTAGATGATGTGGACGAGGCTCGTCCGTTTCGCCCGCATGACCTCTAGATCCGAAATCCGTATCGCGTGTGCGTTCGGGCGGGACGCGACCCACCCAGATTGCTCCGTCGACGATCTTCGCCCGAGCCGGATAACACCCCGTAAACGCCCGCCGGCCTCCGCGCCGGACCGGTGCGGCCCCGATCCGGCAGAATCTGCCGGGCCGGCATCCCCGCTCGGCCAGGGCTGCCGGGCCCGCCGCGGCCCGTGCCTGATAAATCAAAGGCTTAGCTCTGGCACAGCGGTTGCGGTCCCTTGATCCTGCGGGCCAGTGCGGCGCGTATCGGGATCGCATGCCATGGATCTTTTTACCGCCCTGCAGACCTCGGTCTCCGGACTGCAGGCGCAATCCTACGCCATCAGCAACATTTCCGGGAACATCGCGAACTCGCAGACGACCGGATTCAAGCGAATCGACACCAGCTTCGTCGACATGATGTCCGAGACCACGCCGAAGCGCGAGGTCGCCGGCTCGGTCCTGGCGCAATCGCAGCTGACCAACACGATCGCCGGCAACGTCGTGGCCTCGAGCGTCCCGACCAACATGGCGATCAACGGCGACGGCTTCTTCACCGTGGTGCGCAAGACCGGCGATTCGAACGGCGCGGCCACCTTCAGCGGCACGAACGTCTACACGCGCCGGGGCGACTTCGCGAAGGATAAGGACGGCTACCTGGTCAACGGCGCCGGCGGCTACCTGACCGGCACCAACCTCGATCCGGTCACCGGCCAGGCGACCAGCACCGGGCTGCTGCGGATCGGCGACACGTCGCTGCCGGCCCAGCCGACTACCTCGCTGACCTACGCGGCGAACCTTCCGGCGACGCCCGCCACCACCGCGTCGGCGACTTCCGGGTCCGACGTCTACAACCAGCTTCCGGCGGCCGTGGTCCTCACCGGAACCGGCCAGACCGGCGTCTCCGTGCCCTCGACCGGGGCCGGGACCTTCGTGAACAACAGCATCGCAGGCCCGTCGATCACCGCCTACACGCAGACCGGCGCGCCGGTGACCCTGAGCACGCGTTGGGCCAAAGTGCAGGACGCCGCCACGACGCCGCCGCAGGCCGCGGTCTGGAACCTCTATTACGCCTCCGACCCCACGGCCTCAGCGAATTCGACGGCCTGGCAGAATGTCGGAACGGCCTTCACCTTCGATTCCACCGGCAAGCTGACGGCGCCGACGACAAGCCCCGTCCCGCTCGGCAACGTCACGGTGGGCGACTACACCTTCGCGAACATGACCATGAACGTCGGCACGGCCGGTCTGACGCAGTACGCCGACACGTCGGGCGCGGTAACCACGAACACGCTGAGCCAGAACGGCAACAGCGCCGGCACGCTCACCAGCGTGGCGATCGGCGAGGACGGCAAGATCAACGGCACCTTTTCGAACGGTTCGGTGCTGGGGCTCGCCACGGTGGGCATCGCCCAGTTCGCCAATCCCGACGGGCTGAAGGCCGATTCAAACGGCAATTACCTCCAGACCGCCGAATCCGGGCCGGCTTTGGTCGGGCTGAACGGCAGCACGATCACGGGCGCGAGCAATGAGCAGTCGAATACCGACATTGCGAGCGAGTTCTCTAAGATGATCGTAACCCAGCAGGCCTACTCTGCGAACACGCGCGTCATGTCGACGGCCCAGACGATGATGTCTGATCTGCTCAACGTGATCCGCTGAGTGAGGACGCAATCCGAACCGCGGAGGCCGTGAGGTGTCGTTGAACGCGCTTTCCACCGCGACCGCCGGCCTTGCTGCGACGCAGGCGGCGATCAACGTCGTCTCGCAGAACGTCGCCAATGCGGGCACCGCCGGCTACGTCAAGCGGACGCTCTCGACGGTCGCCACCGGGACCAACAATTCCGGTGTCGCCACCGGGGCGATCACCCGCAGCTTCGACGCTGCCGCGCTCAAGCAGCTGCGGCTCGAGACCTCGGGGGCGGCCTATACCAGCACCAAGGCCGGGATCGCCTCCCAGCTCGACGCGCTGTTCGGGGCGCCAGGCAGCGCGGCGGCGCTGGACGGCACGCTGAACACCTTCACCCAGTCGCTGCAGGAGCTGTCGGCCAACCCGACCTCCGCGGCGGCCCGCACCACCGTGCTGAGCAACGCCTCGGCGCTGGCCAGCCAGATCAACGGCGCCGCCAATGCGGTGCAGAACCTGCGCACCGGGGTGGAGGCACAGCTGGGCACCGACACGCGCTCGGCCAGCACGCTCCTGTCCAGCGTCGCGAGCCTGAACGCCAAGATCCAGAACACCACCGACGCCGCGTCCCTGGCCGACCTCCAGGACCAGCGCGATCAGGTGATCAACACGCTGTCGGGCTACATGGACGTCCAGACCGTGGACCAGCGGGACGGGACGGTCTCGGTGCTGACCCGGTCGGGCGTGACCCTGGTCGACCGCGGCAGCGCGGCGACGCTGACCTTCGACGGCCACGGGTCGCTCAACCCCAATTCGAGCTACTCGACCGACCCGACGCAGCGCACGGTCGGGACCATCACGGCCACGCTCCCGGGCGGCGGCCAGATCGATCTCGGTGCGCCCGGTGCCATCCGGTCGGGGAGCCTCGCCGCCGGGATCGAGCTGCGCGACCAGATCCTGCCGCAGGCCCAGCGCCAGCTCGACGACTTGGCCGGGGGGCTCGCCAGCGCGCTCACCGACAAGGCCGTGACCGGCACGGTGACCGGTTCCTCGGCGACCATCGACCTGACCGGCATCAAGGCCGGCAACAGTGTGACGATCCCGGTCACCGCCGCCGACGGCTCGGTCCGCAACGTCACGCTGATCGCCTCGAACGCCGCGACCGCCGCGGTCGATCCGAGCCAGACCGACGATGCCAGCGGGCTGGCCCAGACCTTCAACATCTCGGGCGGCCCCGCGACCTACGCCAGCGCGATCTCGACCGCTTTGGCAGCGCTCAGCAGCCGGGCCACGGCGGCGGGCATCAAGAACGCCCCCAACCTCACTGCCACCGGCACCGGGGCAACGGTCACGATCGGGCCGGCCGCGGCCGGCACCGACAAGGTCTCGGGGGCCAGCGCCGGCATCACACAGCCGACCTCGCCGAGCGACCTGACCACGGGCTACCGGCAGCTCGCCCTGTTCACCGACGTGTCGGCGGCGCCGCCCCCGACCCCGCGGCTGTTCACCGGCTCGTTCGACAGCGGCTCGCAGCTCACCGGCTTCGCGCAGCGGATCTCGGTCAACCCGGCGCTCTCGGGCGACACCACGGCGCTCACCGCCTCGAGCGCCACCGACAAGAGCGCATCGGGGGGCCGCGCGCAGGCGATCTTCACCGCCCTGACCTCGGCCCAGCAGACCTTCTCGTCGTCGAGCGGGATCGGGGGCGTCTCGGCGCCCTACCGAGCGAGCGTGGTCGGCTTCGCGCAGGACGTGATCGCCTCTCAGGGTGCGGCGGCCTCGAACGCCGCTGCCCTCGACGACACCCAGCAGACCGCCCTCTCCACGGCGCAGAGCCGGTTCTCCGCCGGGGCGGGGGTCAATATCGACCAGGAGATGTCGAACCTGATCGCCCTGCAAACGGCCTACGGCGCCAATGCCCGGGTGCTCACCGCCGCCCGCGACATGCTCAACCAGCTGCTGCAGATCTGACCATGACGACGATCTCTCCCTTCGCGGCCGGCTCCTACATCGCCAACTGGAACACGTCGCAGCTGCTGGCGCTCAAGAACCAGTTGAACGACCTGTCGAACCAGCTCTCCAGCGGCAAGGTCTCGCAGACCTATGGCGGGCTCGGCACCGGGCGCTCCACGGCGCTCGCCGCCCAGGCGACCTTGAGCGCGCTCGACGGCTACGAAGCCGGCATCACCGCCGCCCAGACCCGCACCAACGTCGCGGTCACCAGCCTGACCCAGGTCGCGAAGCTGGGCACCGACGCCCGCACGGCCCTGAACAACGGCCTGCAGAGCATCGCGGCCAACACCACGGCGGGCCGCTCGATTGCCCTCGCCAACCTGCAGACGGCGCTGGACACCCTCAACCAATCGGCGGCGGGCAGCTACCTGTTCGGCGGCCGCGACGCCACGACCCAGCCGGTGCTCGACGCCGACACGATCCTCAACGGCACCACCGACAGCCAGGGCAACACGCTGGCCGGCCTCACCGCGCTGGTGAGCGAGCGCGTCACCGCGGAACTCGGACCGAACGGCAACGGCCGCCTGACCCAGACAGCGCCCAGCACCACCTCCGTCCAGGTGACCGACGAGGCGAACCCCGCGACCCGGGGCCGATTCGGCTTCACCCTGTCCGGCACCCCGACCACCACCGGGACGGCGCTCAACGCCGCGATCACCGGTACCGGCCCGGCCTCTCTCACCATCGGTCTGGCGGCCCAGCCAGCGGTGGGCGACAGCGTCAGTTTCGCGCTGAAGATGCCGGACGGCACCTCCACCACCGTGACCCTGAGCGCGGCCGCCAGCGCCGACTCGACCTCGACCACCAGCTTCGCCATCGGCGCCACCGCGGCCGACACGATGAAGAACCTGTCCGCGACGCTGACCAACGCCCTCAAGGGGGCGGCCACCGGCACCCTGGCGGTGAACGCCACGGCGTCCGTCACCCAGGACTTCTTCACCGGCTCGGCCCGGGGCGGTCCGTCGGGGACCGGGATCATGCCCCAGCGCATCACGTACGATGCGGCCAAGAACCCGACCGGCTACGTGGCTGCCACCCCGACCAACACGGTGCTGTGGTACCAGGGCGAGAACACCTACACGACGCCGGCGGACCCGACCCAGGCCGTGCCGACCACGGCGCTCGACACCCAGTCGGTCCAGGTCAGCGCCACCGGCCAGGTCGGCACCGGCGCCCGCGCCAACGACAAGACGATCCAGAACGTGCTCGCAGGCCTTGCGACCATGGCGTTCGCGCTGCCGACCACGAGCGACGCCAACACCAGCGCCACCTATAAGACGGTGGTCAGCAAGGCCGGGGCGCTGCTGTCGGCCTCCGACCAGACCAATCCCAGCATCCAGGACACGGTCACGCAGCTCAGCGTCGCGGCGACGCGCCTGTCGAACGCCAAGACCACCAACACCGCCACACAGACGACGGTCCAGAACACCCTCGACGGAATCGAGCAGGCCCCGACCGAGGAGGTCGTCGCCAAGCTGCTCGACGTCCAGAACCGGCTTCAGGCCAGCTACCAGGTCACGGCCTCGCTCTCGAAGCTCTCGCTGGTCAACTACATCAGCTGACGCCTGTATTCAGTGCCACGACCATAGTCCTGCCGCTTTCCCGCAGTGAATCGCGCCGGACGGTCGCGTGTCGTGCGATCGCCCGATCGAGGAGAGGTCCGCATGGCGCTGTCCGAACCCGTCCACGCGATCCGCCGCCTGGGCGCCGCGGCGCAGATCGGCGCCATCGTGATGGCCGAGCAGGCGATCGACACCTATCTCGACGGTTGCCGCCGGCCCGACGACCGCGCGACTGCGCTCGACATCCTGCTGCGCGACCTCGCGCGGCTGCGGCTGCTCGAGCCTGATCTCGATGGCTTCATCGGCGAGGTCGAGCGCTACATCGATCTGCTGCACCGGGACCTGGCGCGCCGGGCCGCCTGAGATGGCCGGACAGCGGATCGGCCGGGTTCTGACCGCCGCCCTCATCGGCGTGTCGAACGCTGCCGCCGCCCGGGAGCTCGAGAAGGCCCCGACCGCAGCGGCGGTGATGGCGTGCCCGTCGAAGGGGCCGGGCTTCATGCGCCTGCCCGGGAGCGCGAGCTGCATCCGGGTGTCCGGGCGGGTGATCGCGGGCGCCGACCTGCGCCCGGGACACGGCGCCGGCGCAGTGGACCCGCCCGCGCTTGCCGGCCGCCTGGCGATCGACAACCGCGCCGACACCGATCTCGGCGAAGTCCGGACCTACGTGCGGATCGGCAACGGCCGGCGCTGAGCTGGGTCCTACAGATTCCGCGACAGAACCAGCGGCCCGCTGCGCACGCCGCGCCCGTACGGGGACGGGGCGGGGGCCTGCTTGCCGTAGCCCGACGGGACCTGCGCCCGGCCGATCTCGTCTGCCAGGGACTTGATCAGCCCCTCGGAGACGGATCGCGCGCTGTCGAGGACCGACTGGTTCGCCTCGACCGCCGCGGTAAAGCGGCGATGGGCGGCCCGCAGGGTTTCGACCCCGTCCGGATTGAAGCGCTTGAGCGCCACGGCATTGGCCTTGGCGACTTCGAGGCCCTGCATGTAGGCCGCGGCCAGGGCCGCCTTCGGCTCGGCCGCCGCCAGGCCCTCGCGCAGGCGCCCGGCCCGGACATGGGCGGCTTCCTCGGCCAGGATCGCCTCCAGCGCGGCCATGTTGGCGAGCACACCCCCGACCAGCGCCTCCGCGGTGACCCGGTCGCCGACGCGCAGCGGCTCAGCCCTTTGCATTGACGGCTCCATCGCTCGACGCGCCCTGCAGCTTCATGATCTCACGGAACACCGAATCGGCGATGCCGACGCCGCCGCTCTTCACGATCTGTCCTGCATATTCCTTGGTCAGCATCGAGCGGTAGACGCCGCCGCCGGTGCCGTTCTCGCCGAGCGGGCCCTCGGTCCCCTCCGACTGCATCATCCGGTCGAGGCTGTTCTCAAGGAACATCGACTCGAACTCGGTGGCGGTCTTGTGCGCCTTGGCGGTGCTGCCGGTCTTGAGGATGCCGTCGGACACGCTCGCGGCGATGGATTTCCCGACGCCGGCGGCCGCGGTGGCCGCGAAGTTGGCGAGTGGCAGCATGATTTGGCCCTCCTGTCCCAAAAATCACATCAGCTCGATATCGGCCTGGAGCGCCCCGGCGGTCTTGATCGCCTGGAGGATCGAGATCAGGTCGCGGGGGCCGACCCCGAGGGCGTTCAGCCCGTCGACCAGTTCGCGCAGGCTCACGCCCTCCTTGACGAGCGCCAGCTTGTTGCCGTCGCCGGTATCGACCTTCAGGCTGGTGCGCGGCACCACGGTGGTGCGCCCGTTGGATAGGGGCGCCGGCTGGCTCACCTGCGGCTGCTCGGAGATCGTGACCGTCAGGTTGCCCTGCGCGATCGCCACCGTGGAGACCCGCACGTCGCGGCCCATCACGATGATGCCGGAGCGCTCGTCGACCACGACCCGGGCGGTCTGGTCGGGCTCGACCTTCAGCTGCTCCACCTCTGTGATCAGCCGGATCATGTTGCCGTTGTACTTGGCCGGGATCTGGATCGTGACAGTGGCTGGATCGGTCGGCTCGGCCGTGTCGGCGCCCATGAAGTCGTTGATCGCCGCGGCGATCCGCTTCGAGGTGGTGAAATCTGGGTTGCGCAGGGACAGGCGCAGGGCGCGGGCATCGTTCAGCTTGAAGGCGATCTCGCGCTCGATATTGGCGCCGTTGGAGATGCGGCCGTTGGTCGGCACGCCCCGGGTGATCTTGGCGGCATCGCCCTCGGCGGAGAAGCCGGCGATCGCCACTGAGCCCTGCGCCAGGGCGTAGACCTCGCCGTCGGCGCCGAGCAGCGGCGTCACCAGCAGGGTGCCACCCTGGAGGGACTTGGCATCGCCCAGCGACGAGACCGTGACGTCGATGCGGGTGCCCTGCGCGGCGAAGGGCGGGAGGCTCGCCGTCACCATCACGGCGGCGAGGTTCTGGGTGCGCATGGTGGCACCCCGGGTGTTGACGCCGAGCCGCTCCAGCATCGCCTGCAGGGACTGCTTGGTGAACGGGATGTTGTTGAGCGTGTCGCCGGTGCCGTTGAGGCCGACCACGATGCCGTAGCCGACGAGCTGGTTCTGGCGCACGCCCTCGATCGAGGCGAGGTCCTTCACCCGCGACAGGGCCAGCGCCGGGGTGCCGGCGGCGGCCAGCAGCAGCGCGCCGACGACCAGCGCCACGAAGGCCGATGCGATGAGATGGAAAGGGTGGCTCGGGCGCATGCCGGGTTTTTCGAGGGTGAACGGACCTGCTCCCCTCCTGCCAGCCCCGTGCCAGCCGGACGTTTTGCCTAACTATCTGGCCGAATGGATCATTATTTGGCCGGTCAGCGTCGGGGTGGTTTGATCGACCGGCACCGAACATGCCGACCCGGCAGGTTCTGCCGCCCTGTTTACCGGCGCTTAACCCTGCCGGCCGAGTGTCCGGGAAGCGCAGGGGCGCCCGGAGCGACACGAACACGATCATGCGCGTCGAGACTCGCCAGCCGATCCAGAATGCCAGTGGCGTCGCGGCCAAGGCCCGGGTCGAGGGCGGTCGCGGCTTCAGCCTCGATGCGGCGCCGGCCTCCGCCTCGGGCACCGGCGCGCCGGCCGCGGCGGCGACCCTGGCCGGGCTCGACGCGGTGCTGCTGCTTCAGGGCGAAGCCGAGACCCCGCAGGAGCGCCGCCGCCGCGCGGCCAAGCGCGGCCACGACCTGCTCGACGGTCTCGACCGGCTCAAGGCCGCGCTCCTCGGCGGCCGCGTCGCCCCGCAGGATCTGCGCGCCATCGCCGGCCGCCTGGCCGAGCGCTCGGCCTCCTCGGGCGATCCGCGGCTCGACGCGCTCATGGGCGAGATCGAGCTGCGCGCCGCGGTGGAACTCGCCAAGCTGGAAGGCCGGCGCAGCGCATAGATATGACGGAGCGCTTGGCAGCCGCTATCCCGCCCGCCGCTTCGGCCCGGTGGGCAGCATCTGCGGCTCGCCCGGGCCGGTCTCGACCCCGAGATCCGGCACCGCGATGATCGGCGCGCCGCGCAGGTCCTTGCGGGTGACGATCGCGCCGCGCTCCTCGAGATAGGCCAGCATCCGCCGGGCGCGGCCGCCCGAGCTGGTACCGTAGGCATCGGCCAGCATCGCGTCGGTAGGGCAGGGGGCGCCCTCGATTGCTGCGCGGGCGACCACCAGGAACAGGCCGGCGAGGTCGTCCGGCAGGCCGGCCGCGATCTCCTGGGCCCGCTCCCAAGTGGAATTGTCGGCGACCGCGCCGCCCGCCTCGGCCCGGGCCACCGCGAGCCGGCGCTTGAATTCCGGCAGGCCCATCGTGTCGCCGCGCAGGCGGCGGATCCGGCAGCGGACGGTGAAATCCTGATAGAGCGTCGCGGGCGTGCAGGCGGCCGCGTCGGCATCGGCCAGGACCGAGGCCAGGACCTCGGCCAGCGCCGCCTCGCGGGCCTCCGGGTCCATCGGCTCCTCTTCGGGCTCCTCCGCCGGGGCCGGGGGGCGGTAGCTCGCCAGCTGGACGAGCACGTCCGGGGCCGCCACCGGGCGCGGCTTCGGCCGGGGCATCGGCGGCGCCAGGCTGTCGGCCGGGCTCGCCGTGAGGATCAGTGCCCGGGCATCCTCGGTTGGATCGGGGAGGGGGACGAGTACCGGCGACGAGCTGCGGCTCACCGTCAGGGTCGGACCCACCGCGATGGTCAGCGGGCGCCGCGACAAAGCCGGCCCGAGCGCCACGAAATGGCCCCGGGGCAGGTCGCGGAAGGTCTCGGCCTGGCGGCGCTCCAATCCGAGCAGGTCGGCGGCGCGGGCCATGTCGATGTCGAGGAAGGTCCGGCCCATCAGGAAGTTGGAGGCCTCGGCCGCCACGTTCTTGGCGAGCTTGGCGAGGCGCTGGGTGGCGATCACGCCGGCGAGCCCGCGCTTGCGGCCGCGGCACATCAGGTTGGTCATGGCGCCGAGCGACAGGCGGCGGGCCTCGTCCGACACCTCGCCGGCCGCCGCGGGGGCGAAGAGCTGCGCCTCGTCCACGGCCACCAGCATCGGATACCAATGGTCGCGGTCGGCGTCGAACAACCCGCCGAGGAACGCCGCGGCGGCGCGCATCTGCCCCTCGGCGTCGAGATTCTCCAGCGACAGCACCACCGAGACCCGGTGCGTGCGCACCCGGGCGGCGATGCGCTGGAGCGCGACGTCGTCGCCATCGGCCTCCACGACCACATGGCCGTAGCGGTCGGCGAGGCTGGCGAAATCGCCTTCCGGGTCAATCACCGCCTGCTGCACGAGCCCGGCGCTCTGCTCCAGCAGGCGTCGGAGCAGGTGCGACTTGCCCGAGCCCGAATTGCCCTGGACCAGGAGCCGGGTGGCCAAGAGTTCGGTGAGGTCGAGCAGCGCCGGCTGCCCGCCGGTCAGGCCGAGATCGATATCGGAACGCATGGTCGGTTCATAGCATGCCGGAGCCGGATCCGGGCCTCCCCCGGGCGCGCTGTCCACGTTTCCCGCGAGGCTGCCGCGCGGCTGCAATGTCGCGGCCGCGCTGGACCCGGACGCCGCCGCCCTGTAGGGGCCGCCCTCCCTCGAAACAAACCGGATTCCTCACGCGATGGCGGCCTGCGGCCTCGATTTCGGCACGTCGAACACCACCCTGGGGCATCTCGCACCGGCGGGACCCACCCTGCTGCCGCTGGAGGGCACGCATCGGACGATCCCCAGCGCGATCTTCTTCGAGCTCGGCCAGGAGCCGCTGATCGGCCGTGCCGCGACCGCGGCCTATGTCGACGGCCATGCCGGCCGGCTGATGCGCGGGCTGAAATCCGTGCTCGGCACGCCGCTCATGGACGAGGCGACCCCAGTCGGCCGGCAACGCCTGCGCCTGCGCGACATCATCGCCCGCTACCTCTCGGCCGTGAAAGTGCGAGCCGAAGCGGCCTGCGGGCAATCCCTCGACACCGTGGTCCACGGCCGGCCGGTGCATTTCGTCGACGGCGACCCGGAGGCCGACCGGCGGGCCGAGGACACGCTGCGCGACATCGCCCGGGACGTCGGGTTCCGCGAGGTCTCCTTCCAGTACGAGCCGATCGCCGCCGCTCTCGATTACGAGCGCCAGGTCCACGCGGAGGAGATCGCGCTGATCGCCGATATCGGCGGCGGCACCTCGGATTTCTCCATCGTGCGTCTCTCGCCCGAGCGGCGGGGCCGCCCGGACCGGGCCGGCGACATCCTGGCCAATGACGGCGTGCGCATCGGCGGCACCGATTTCGACCGGCAGCTCAGCCTCGGCACGGTGATGCCGCTGCTGGGCCTCGGCAGCCCGATGCGGCGCGGCGACCTCGCGGTGCCGAACGCCTATTACCACGACCTCGCCACCTGGTCGGCGATCAACCGCCTCTACAACGCCAAGACCCTGCGCGAGATCGACGAGGTGATCCGGGATTGCGCCAAGCCCGACCTCGTCGCACGCCTGCGTGCCGCGGTGGAGGGCGAGCGCGGCCACGCCCTGGCCGGGGCCGTGGAGGGCGCCAAGATCGCTGCTTCCGAGGCCGGCGCGACCGCGCTCGACCTCGGCCTGATCGAGCCGGGGCTGGCGGCCGAAGTGAGCCGCGACACCCTCTCGACACAGACCGGCGACCTCGCCCGGTCGGTCGCCGCCCGAATCGCCCGCTGCCTCGCCGAGGCCGAACTCGGGCCGGAGCGGATCGACGCCATGTTCCTCACCGGCGGCTCCACCGGCCTGCCGCATCTGCGCGCCGCGCTCACCGCCGCGCTGCCCGCGGCCCGGGTGGTGGAGGGCGACACGTTCGGGTCGGTGGGGCTGGGCCTGACTATCGAGGCGGGGCGGCGGGCGGGATGAGCCTCTGCGATTGACGGGCCCGCCGCGATCCCCGACAAGGCGGGCGCCTCGCGCCCGGAGAGACCGGCGGCCCATCCTTCCCCTCCGCGCCGCCCCGCCCGATGCTGTTCAACTCCTTCGTCTTCCTCCTCGCCTTCCTGCCGGCCGCGCTGATCCTGCACGCGCTGGTGGCGCGGGCAGTGCCGGCCTGGCGTCTGCCGCTGCTCGTCGTCCTGTCCTTCGTCTTCTACGGCTGGTGGGATGTGCGCTTCGTGCCGCTGCTCGTCGGCTCGATCCTGGCGAACTGGGCCGTGGCCCGCCTCTACCGGCGGCGGCCCGGGCGCTGGCTGATCCCGGGGGCGATCGCCGCCAACCTCGCCCTGCTCGGGCTGTTCAAGTATCTCGACTTCTTCGCCGACCTCGCCAACCTGATTCCGGGGCTGGAGGCGCCGCGGCTCGGGCTGGCCCTGCCGCTCGGCATCTCGTTCTTCACCTTCCACCACATCATGTATCTCGCCGACCTGCGGGCCGGCCGGGCGCCGGCCTTCGGGCTGACCAAGTACGCCCTCTACATCGCCTTCTTCCCGCAGGTTCTCGCCGGCCCGCTCGTGCGCTGGAGCGAGATCATGCACCAGTTCGACGAGCAGCCCTACGCGCGGCCCGACGCCGCCGAGCGCTTCGCCCGCGGATTGATGCTGCTTACGGTCGGTCTCGCCAAGAAGGTCTTTTTGGGCGACCCGCTCGCGGCCTACGTGAACCCGGTGTTCCAGGCGGCCGCCGCCGGCAAGGTCGTCACCGTCGCTGAGGCGTGGCAGGCGACCCTGGGCTTCACCTTCCAGATCTATTTCGACTTCTCCGGCTACACCGACATGGCGCTCGGCATCGCGCTGCTGTTCGGGCTGGTCCTGCCGCAGAATTTCGATGCGCCCTATCGCGCCACCTCGCTGCGGGACTTCTGGCGGCGCTGGCACATGACCCTGTCGCGGTTCCTGCGCGACTACCTCTACATCCCCATGGGCGGGAACCGGCGCGGCCTGCCGCGACAGGTCGGGGCGCTCGCCGCCACCATGACGCTGGGCGGCCTGTGGCACGGGGCGGGTCTGACGTTCCTGGCCTGGGGGGCCCTGCACGGGCTCGGCCTCGGCGCCGGGGTCCTGGCCCGACGGGCGCGCCTGAGCGTGCCGGCGCCCCTCGGCTGGCTGCTCACCATCCTGTTCGTGATGCTGACCTGGGTGCTGTTCCGGGCGACCAGCTTCGAGGCGGCGCTGCTGATCTTCAAGGGCCTGTTCGGCCTCGCGCCCCACGGATCGGGCTTCAAATGGCGCACCATCGCGGTGGCGGCCCTGGTCGCCACGATCGGCCCGACCGCCTGGGCGGCGGTGCACCGCCTGCCGCCCAAACGCATCCTGGCCTTCGGCTTCGCGCTCCTGTTCGTCGTCGTCCTCCTGAAGATCGGGGACGATGCGAACTACGAGTTCATCTACTTCCAGTTCTGAGGATGGCGCTCGCTCACCCCCCACAGGACCGGGCTTGGCGCGCTTTCGTCAGCACCGTGCTGCTGGCGATGGCCGGTCTGTTCGCGGCCTATCTCGGCCTGGCGGTTCTGGTCGACCCCTACGACACCGGCCGCTCGACCCTGTTGTCCCGCGGGGCCGTCCGCCCCCAGGGCCCGCGTACCGCCTCGGCGTCGCGCGGCCGCGACCCAGCCTATGCGGGAGCGGTGATCGGCAATTCCCACATCCAGCTGATCGAGCCTGCGGCCCTGACTCGGCTGACCGGCATCCCGTTCGTGCAGCTCTCGGTGCCGGCGACCGGCCCGTCCGAGCAATTCGCGCTGCTGGACTGGTATCTCAAGCACCACGCCAGACCGGAGGCGATCGTGCTCTCGTCCGACGCGTTCTGGTGCTCCGACGACCCGAGCTTCCCCAGCGAGCACGGCTTCCCGTACTGGCTGGTCGGCGACTGGCCCGCCTACCTCAAGGGCCTGCTGCGCTTCACCGCCGCGCAGGAGACGATCAACCGCCTCGGCTGGCTGCTGAACCCGCGCCGAAAGCAGGCCGCCGCCGACGGCTGGTGGGACTACGAGTCGAATTATCTGAGCCAGGGGTTCGGCCGCGACCCGGCCAAGAAGGCGGCGCTCGAACGTCCCGTCGGTCCGGAGCCCGAGCCGCATCACGGCGGCCCGTTCCCGGTCGGCGCCCGGCTGCGCGCCGAGCTGGCGCGGGTCCCGGCCGAGACCGCCGTGGTCCTGGTCTTCCCGCCCGTCTACGCCCGGGCCGAGCCGCCGGCCGGAAGCCCCCGGGCGGCGGCCGAGGCCGCGTGCCGCGCCGCGGTGCGCTCGGCGCTCGCCGTGCATCCGCTGAGCGCGGTCGTCGAGGGCCGCGACCGGCACCCGCAGGCCGCCGACCCCGATCTGTTCTTCGACCAGACCCATTATCGGCTGCCGCTCGCCCGATCGCTGACGGACGAGATCGCCGCGGCGATCGTCAGATTGCGCAAGCGTGCAGCAGAATAAGCCCTAGACCGTGGCTTGTTTGCCGCAGGTGCGAACGCATTCGAGACAAGTTCCGAGCCCTGCAACGCTGCGCGTTGTCGCGATTACGCACCTCGACTATACGGCACCTCACGTTATCGCCGCGCACCGGCCATCCCCTGGTGGGCGGTTATGATCCAGCGAGGGTGACGCATGGCGAAGGTGACGCTGGAGGACGGCTACGTCCCGTCCGACGACGAGCCCTTCATGAACGACCGGCAGCGCGAGTACTTCCGGCGCAAGCTCCTGAGCTGGAAGAGCGACATCCTGCGCGAGGCGCAGGACACGCTGGTCGCTCTGCAGAGCGAGAACGAGAACCACCCCGATTTGGCGGACCGCGCCTCGTCGGAGACCGACCGGGCGATCGAGCTGCGGGCCCGCGACCGGCAGCGCAAGCTCACCGGCAAGATCGACGCGGCCCTGGCCCGCCTCGAGGACGGGTCCTACGGCTTCTGCGAGGAGACCGGCGAGCCGATCTCGCTCCGCCGCCTCGACGCCCGGCCGATCGCGACCCTGTCGCTCGAAGCCCAGGAGCGGCACGAGCGCCGCGAGAAGGTCTATCGGGACGATTGAGGGGCGGTTCCGGCCCGGCGCCGGATCGCATTCCGTCGCGCGCCGCCCTTGTGCGTGCCGGGAAGCAACCGAGGGCGGCGCGCGATCCTGGCCTGCTTCGCCGCGCTTGCAATGACGGGCGCGACCTCGACCCGCCGCCCGGATTGTCCAATTGCGTCGCCTATTGCGTCAGCCGCAGCGCGCCAATGCTCGCCTGGATCTGCTTGAACGCCTTGATCAGGTCGTCCGAAGTGTTGGCCAGGTAGAACTGCCCCGGATTCGTGGCGCAGTTTCGCAGGAGCGTCTGTCCCGCGGCGTCGATCGGGTCCGAGGGGACGCTGAAGCCGATCGTGTAGATCGCGATGTTGACCGCCTTGGCGTTCCGGCAGGCCTCCGCCGTGAGGGCGTCCAGCGCGTTGCGGGCGGACGTCGTATCCTTCACGTTCTGGTTGGTGGGCGGCAGACGCAGGTTCGCGCTCGTGTCGTTGGCGTTCTGGAAATAACCGGCGGCGAAATAGAGCGATCCGGTGGGGGCGCTCGCGTTGGTCGACCAACTGTTGGTGCCGTCGGTCATCAGAATGATGATTTTGTTGATCGTCGTCGTATTCGAGGCGTTCGACGCCGATGCGTAGGCCGCGGGTGTGCTGGTTCCCGCGAAGACGCTCTTCGGTGAGAGCGTCCGCCAGCCCCACATGAAGCCCTCGTGGATGTTGGTCGCGCCCAGGGGCGCCATGTTGTTGATCAGGCCCTTCAGAGCGCCGGTGTCGCTCGTCAGAGGCAGGAGCGGCCTCGTGGTGCAGCCGAAATTTGGCCCGTTCGGGATCCCGAGATAGCTGTTGGACGTGGCGTTGCGGGGGCTGGTGTATTTGCAGGCACGACCGAGCGCGGCGTCGTACGACAAGCTCTTCACGGGGCAGGCGCCGCCGGAACTGCTGGTATCGTCGTCGATGTAGCTATTGTACGACCGATAGCTGCCGCTGTTGTCGCTGAAATCTCTGTATCCGCTGCTGGCGTCGCCCGGTTCGTCCGGTGAGAACAGGGGGACGAAGTAAGAATCCTTGTTCGCCGCTGTCGGCGCGCCGTCCTGGACGTTAAGCGGGTAAGGCAAGGTTTCCAGGCACCCCGCCCAGCCCCAGCCGGAATTGGCGGCCTGCAGCTTGGCGAAGATGTCGAACCGGCTGGCGAAGCCCGATCCGCCGGTAGACAGGACATTGGTCCAGTGGAGGCTGGATTTCCCGTTCTGGTCAATCCAGCCGGCATAGCGATTGGTCACCGGATCGACCGCCACGGCGCCGGCGAACGGCACGATCGAGACCCGGGTCGCGCTGGAGAAGGCCGCGTTGGTGTAGACGTAATTGACGAAGTCGGTGGCCGCGCCCTGCACCGCCTGCAGCTTCGATTGGCCGCCGCTCGAGGCTGCCATCGATCCGGTATTGTCGAGGACCAGCGCGATCTCGAAGGTCTTGGGCAGGGGCGTGGCGCATTGCGCGGTGGCGCCCGGGTTGATGCGGTTCGTCCCGGTCACCTTGCCGAAGAACACGGTCGAGAGCTTGTGGGCGGTCAGGGTGATCTGGCGCGGATTGCTGGTGATCGCCAGCGTGTCGACCACGAGGTCGGACGCTCCCATGGCGCCGTTCATCGCCGCCTGCGCCATCCGGTTGAGGTCGGCGTTCGAGGTGGTGAGCGGCGTCTGGCACAGGAGCAGCGCGGTCGCGTCGGTCGCGGCCTGCAGCTTGGTCTCCAGCCGGGTCGCGAAGCCGTAATCGATCGCCGCGCCGGTGAACATCAGCATCGGCACGCTCAGGAAGGCGAACAGAATCGCGACGTTGCCGCCGCGTTCCCGCGCGAAGCTCAACGACCCCGGCCGGCGGGCGCGATCAGAGTAACGGGGCATCGCATGCCTTCTGGGTGGTGCCCGGCAGAATGACCTCGGTGTAGGTGTTCGACCCGTAGGTCGTGCCGCCGCGGGTCGGCCACGGGACGGAGGCTGAGAGGGTGATCGTGTTGCCGACGCCCTTGACCAGCTTGACCAAGGCGGAGCCGATCATCGGCGTGTAGCTGATGCTCACCTCGGCCAGCACGTAGCGCATGCCCGAAGTCTGGTAGCCCGCAGGCACAAGGAGGTCGGTGGCGGTGCCCGTGGCCCGGGGCTTGGCGTTGCCGTTCGCCACGCTTGAGCAGACCTGCGGTAGGAGATTCAGCCGCTTCACGTCGACGCCCATCGCGCTGACGACGATCTGGACCTTGCTGGTGTCGAACGGGCGCATCACCTTGGCGGCGGAGGCGACGATGTCGGTCATCAGCGCCGGGCCGATCGGGTTCTGCGTGTCGCCCTGGGCGGTCAGGTCGGCGACGGTCCGGGCGAGCAAGGTCAGCTTGCGCCACTCGTCGATCGCGTGGGCGAGCTCGGTCATCCCGGCCCAGATCGCCAGCAGCACCGGCAGGATCACGGCAAATTCCGTGAGCGCGCTGCCGCGCCGGTCCCGGCGCAGCCGTGCCGTCCTGCGGACCAGGCGCTTCAGCACGGGTTCTGCCCGGCGACCTGGTAGGGCTCGGTCCGGAACACCGCCGTGGAGGTGAGCAGGCTCGATCCGGCGCCGGCACCGCTGGTGAACGCCTTGGTGGTGAGGCCCATCAGGTTGAACAGGGTCGGGAACTGCACCGCCGCGGTCACGATCACGATCGTGCCGGGCTTGGCGCAGGCGTAGTTCGAGCCGAACCCGGCGGTCCAGGTGCCCGTGGTGGCGTTGACCGGCGTTGCGGCGCTGGCACCGGCCATCGTACCGGCGGTGGACACGTCGATCTTGACGGCCTGGCAGTTGAACACCGTCGGGATGGTGGCGGTGCCGGTGCCGCACATCGTGTTCTTCAGCGCCGCCAGCATCGTGGCAGCGTCGGTCTGCGCGGCATTGGCGTTCTGGAACTGCCCGGTGAAGATCGACCGGACCGCGTTCTGCAGGGCGCGGTCGAAATTCTGGGTCGCCCAGATCTGGAACGCGATCTGGAAGACCGCGCCGACCAGCGCCAGGAACGGCAGCACCACCAGAGCGAATTCCACCGCGGCCGCGCCGCCCACATCCCGCCGCAGGCGCGTCAGGAGGCAACCTGAGGTGGGTTTCTCTCGTGGAACTATTTGTACTCGTTGAGTCATTGACTCAGATTGCCGCACGAAAACCCTGTGATGCCGTCATATGCGGGCAATCTTTTGCAAAACACTTAATCCGACCAAGCAGATCACGATAAGTTCAAGTATTCTACTTGGGGTTGTGGGCTAGGTTCGGGCGTGGGGTCGGTTCGGTGGCGCGCTGCCATTGACGCCCGGCCCCCCGGCGCCACTTCGTCGGCGGCATCCGGCCGGAGAACCGCATGACGTCCCCTGGAAAGGCCGCGCTCGTCTCGGGGCTGATCGCGGCGCTGGCGCTTGCCGGCTGCGACGCGCCGAAGCCTGGCCCGGCTGGGCCGTCCGGTCCGAAGGGTGAGCCCGGCCCTCCGGGGCCGCAGGGGCCGCCGGGCCTGAACGGCGCCACCGGCGAGCGCGGCCCCGCGGGGGATCGCGGCCCGATGGGCGCCGCTGGTCCTCTGGGGCCGGCGATGAACACGCTGATCCGGCTCGACGTGGCCTGCCATCGCGACGAGGTTCTGATCGGCGCCTATTGCCGGGGCATGGCGGTGGTGCCGTCCGTGACCGTCACCGACGGCGTGGCCACCGTCGGCTGCCTCGACATGACCGCCAAGGCGGCCAAGGATGCCGAGCCGGTCGCCGTCTGCATGAGGAAGCCGTGAGACCTCTCGGCCTCGCTCTGCTCGCCGCCTCGGTCGCGTCCGGGGCCGCCGCACAGCCGTTCCTGCCCACCGAGCGGGTCGCGATCGACCTCGTGCGCAGCCGGCACACCGACAGCCTCGCCACGGTGGACGGGACGCTCGCCTACGCCGAGCGCGCCACTGCCGGCGCCTTCACGCGCGGCGGCTACCGGGTCGTGCGCCGACCCGGCGAGCCCTTCGCCCGGGTGCAGATCTGCTACCGGCTGGGCATCGACCCGCCGACCTGCGGGCTCGACTACCTCGTCACCGTCAATCCGCCCCATATCGAGCCGGCCCAGCGCCATGACGGCCTGGCCCGGGACCTCGAACACGGCCCCCGGGCCTTCCTGCGGGCGCTCGCCCGGGAGGCCGATCTCCAGCGCCAGCCGGCGGCCCTGCGGCGGATCGAGGCCGCGCTGGAGCCCTACAACCCCTACGATTGGCGCTAGAAGGCTCAGAGCAGCCGCGGCCAGCCGAGCAGGCGCTCGGGCGCGAAGGGCGCGACCGGCACCGCCGGTTTCCGCCCCGTGGCGAGGTCGGCCACGATCTCCCCAGTGATCGGCCCGGTCGACAGGCCGATATGGCCGTGGCCGAAGGCGAAGAGCAGGCCCTTGTGGCGGGGTGCCGGGCCGATCACCGGCATGCCGTCGGGGGTGGACGGGCGCGAGCCGAGCCAGGGCTCGTTGTCGAGGGGCCCGCCCAGCCGCAGGGTCCCGGCGGCCTCGCGGGAGGCCGCCTCGATCTGGGTGTGGTCCGGCTCGGCGTGCCGGGCGTTGAGCTCGACGCCGGAGAGCACCCGGACCCGATGGTCGCCCATCGGCGACAGGATCGAGCCGGCGCCGGTATCGAGCACCGGCCGGGTGAGGGGCGGGCTGTCCGGGTGCAGGGCATAGTGGCGATGATAGCCGCGCTCGGCCGCCACCGCGAAGCGGTAGCCCAGGGTCCTGGCGATCGCCCCGGAGGCCGCGCCCGCCGCCAGCACCACCTGCCCGGCCCGCACCGCGCCGGCCTCGGTGACGACGCGCCAGCCCTCCGCCTCCGGCGCCAGCCGTTCGACGCTGCCGCGTAGGCGTTTTCCGCCGAGGCCCGCGAATAGGGCCTCGCAGGCCTCGACGAGGCGGCCGGGCTCGCGCACCGAGCCGGTCTCGGTGAGCAGCATCGCCCGCGCGTAGGGGCGCACCAAAGCCGGCTCCAGGTCGCGGATCCCGGCGGTGTCGAGGATGTCGAAGGCGACCCCGTGCCTGGAGAGGATCTCCCGCTCCAGGGATGCCGCCGCGAAGGCGGCCTCGGTGCGGTAGGCCTTGAGCCAGCCGGTCCGCTGAAGCCGCTCGCTGGTGCCGGCACGGGCAGCCAGCCGTTCATGGGCCGGGTAGGCCGCGCTGGTCAGGGGCAGCAGGGCGGCGGCGGCCCGGCGCCAGCGCGAGGCCCGGGCGCTCGCCAGGAAATGCGCGGTGTAGGGCAGGATCCGCGGCAGGTGGCTGTAATGCAGGCGCAGGCCGCGGTCGGCATTGCGCAGATAGGCCGGAAGCTTGCCCCACAGGGCCGGGCTCGACATCGGCAGGATCGAGCCGCGGCTGACCACGCCGGCATTGCCGTAGGAGGTCCGGGCCCGGGCCTCGCCGGGATCGTACAGGACCACGTCGAGACCGCGATCCTTGAGCGCGATGGCGCAGGCCAGCCCGACCATCCCGCCGCCGACCACCACGATATCGGCCGTCTCGTCCATTCCGCTCATCCCGACGCGCACCAAGCGTGGCGTTCTGACGGGTTTTGCCGGCGGTGGGTAGCGGTCTGGTGCCGGGGCGGGGGGCGGTTCGCGCCACCCATGCGCGAGGAGACGCGCAAAATCCGTCGCGGATCGGCTACAGAGCGGAGCATGACGCTCGTCCGCTTCGCTCCCTCACCCACCGGCTACCTGCATATCGGCAACGCCCGCCCGGCCTTGCTCAATGCGCTGTTCGCGCGAAAGGCGGGCGGCCGGTTCCTGCTGCGCCTGGACGATACGGATGCCGAGCGCTCCACCGAAACATTCGCCGAGGCAATTCGGGAGGATCTGGCCTGGCTCGGGATCGAGCCGGACCTGTTCGCCCGCCAGAGCGACCGCAAGGCCCAGCACGACGCCGCCGCCGACCGCCTGCGCGCGGCGGGGCGGCTCTATCCCTGCTACGAGACCCAGGAGGAGCTGGAACGGCGGCGCAAGCGCCAGCTCGGCCGCGGCCAGCCGCCGATCTACGACCGGGCGGCCCTGCAACTCACCGCGGAGGACCGCGCTGCCCTGGAAGCCGAGGGCCGCCGGCCGCATTGGCGCTTCCTGCTGGACGCCCGCACAATCACCTGGGACGACCTCGTGCGCGGGCCGGCCCATGTCGATTGCGCGTCGCTGTCCGACCCGGTTCTGATCCGCGCCGACGGCAGCTACCTCTACACGCTGCCCTCCGTGGTGGACGATGCCGATCTCGGCATCACCCACGTAATCCGCGGCGAGGACCACGTCACCAATACCGGCGTGCAGGTGCAGATCTTCGAGGCTCTGGGCGCCGCCGTGCCGGTCTTCGGCCACCACAACCTGCTCACTACGGCGGACGGGGAGGGGCTGTCGAAGCGGCTCGGCCACCTGTCGCTGCGGGGCCTGCGCGAGGCCGGCTACGAGCCGGCGGCCGTGCGCTCGCTCGCCGTGCTCACCGGCTCGGCCGAATCGGTGCGCGCGGTGCCCGATCTCGACACGCTGGCGAGCCTGGTCGATCTCGGCGAGATCTCCCGCGCGCCAGCCCGGTTCGATCCCACGGAGCTCGACGGGCTCAACGCCAAGCTCGTCCACGCCATGCCGTACGCGGAGGTCGCTCCGCGCCTGGCCGACCTCGGCATCCCGCGCGAGACCGCGGAGTCGTTCTGGCGGGCGGTGCAGCCCAATCTCGGTCGGGTCTCGGAGGCGCGGGACTGGTGGCAGGTCGTGGCCGGCCCGATCGATCCGGTGATCACCGAGGAGGCCGTGATCGCGACAGCCCGGGAGACGCTGCCGGCGGAGCCGTTCGGCCCCGAGACCTGGAAGGCCTGGACCACCGAGATCCGCAGCCGCACCGGCGCCAAGGGACGGGGCCTGTTCATGCCGCTACGCCTCGCGCTCACCGGCTCGGAACACGGACCGGACCTCGCCGGGCTGCTGCCGCTGATCGGGCGCGACCGGGCGGCGCGGCGTCTGGCCGGCGAGGCGGCGTAGCGCCTACTCCGCCTCGGCTTCCTCCAGCCGCGTGACCAGCAGCTTGTCCACCCGGCGACCGTCGAGATCGACCACCTCGAAGCGCCAGCCGGCGATCTCGCAGGTCTCGCCGGTCTCGGGCAGGTGCTGCAGCACCGCGATGACCAGGCCGGCGGCGGTGGCGTAGTCGCGCGAGGGCGGCAGGCGCAGGCCGAGCTGGTCGGCCAGCTCGTCGGCGGGCATCGACCCGGCGATCAGCCAGGAGCCGTCCGGGCGGCGCACCGCGTCCGGCTCAATGCTTTCGGAATGGAACGCTCCCGCGATGGCGTCGAGGATGTCGGCGGGGGTCACCAGGCCGTCGAAATGGCCGTACTCGTCATGCACCAGCGCCATCGGCACGGGGCCCTTGCGCAAGGCGTCGAGGGCATCGAGGGCGTCGAGGGTGTCGGGCAGAACGGGAGCCCGGCGGATATGCGCCCGCAAGTTCAGCGGCTCGCCGCGTGACAGCGGGCCGATCAGGTCGCGGACCTGCACGACGCCGATCATGGCGTCCGGGCCGCCATCGGCCACCGGCAGGCGGGCATGGGGGCTCGCCAGCAGGCGCTCCCGGATGGTGTCGGGATCGTCTGAGAGGTCGAGCCACACGACCTCGGTGCGCGGGGTCATGACGCCGCGCACCAGCCGGTCGCCGAGCCGGAGCACGCCGGAGATCATCGCGCGCTCGCCGCCCTCGATGACGCCGGCGGTCTCGGCCTCGGCCACGAGGCTGCGGATCTCTTCCTCGGTGACTGCGCTGGCACTCTCGGTCTCCTGGCCGATCAGCCGGAACACCGCCCGGGTCGAGGCGTCGAGCAGCCACACCGCCGGCAGGGCGACCCGGGCGACGAGCCGCATGCCGGGCGCCACCGCGCAAGCGATCGCCTCCGGGTTGCGCAAGGCGAGGTGCTTCGGGACCAGCTCGCCGATGATCACCGACAGGTAGGTGATCATCCCGATCACCAGGGTGTAGCCCAGCGTGTCGGCCCAGCCTTTGGGCAGGCCGAGATCGATCAGCGTCAGCGCGAGACGGTCGCCGAGCGCCGCGCCGGAGACCACGCCCGACAGGATGCCGATCAGCGTGATGCCGATCTGGACCGTGGAGAGAAAGCGCCCCGGCTCCTCGGCGAGCGCCAGGGCCGCCTTCGCGCCGCGACGGCGCGCGTCGGCATAGGCGCGCAGGCGGCTCTTGCGCGACGAGACCACCGCCAGCTCGGAGAGAGCGAAGACGCCGTTCAGTGCGATCAGCAGGACGACGGTGACGAGCTCGAGCAGGCGGGCTTGCAGAGCCGCGATCCCGCAGCGCGGGCCGGGCTTCCTCTGATGACACGGGATCCCAACATGGGGCTGCAGCCCGGACCGTTCAACGGCCAAGCCTCGAACTGTGTTTCGACGCTTGGTTGGCCCGGCTGTCCCGACCCGCGCTTCCCTCCTGACAGGCCGTGCGTTTTTCGATCGGCAGACGGGCTTGCACGCCAGCAGGCGGTGCGGGCGCCTCTCTCGTGCGGCCACGGGCAATCCAATGTCCGGACGATCAATCTCGCAACCTGGATAGCGCGTAGCCCGCTCGGGACGGGGGCGCCGTGCCCCATCCTCCGAGGATCGGACAACGCTCAGCCACCGAGGCGCCCGCTTCGCGGCCGGGTCTCAGGACCTGGGAGGGATTGGGATATCCGACGATCGGATTCGTCTTTTGCCGGCCGGTGTCGGGTCGAACACCCTCTCAGTGCGGGCGCGCCTCGATCAGCACCGAATCGAGTAGGAAACTGCCGTCGGCCTCGATCGAAAAATGCTCGGTCACTTCGACCGGGGCCGCGGCCTGGAGGGCGCGGATCGCCGCAACGTGAATCTCCGGCGTGCGCATCCGGGCGATCCAGCTGGAAAACTCCATGCGCGGCCGGTAAGCGGTCGCCTCGCCGGGGGCGAAGCCCGCCGCCGTCAGCATCGTGCGCCATTCCGAGACCCGGTAGTCGCGCACATGCGAGGGATCGCGCAGCAGCTCCACCGCCTGGAGATGCGTGTCCAGCAGCGGCTCTTCGGGCGCCACGATATCGCAGACGATCAGCAGTCCCGCCGGCTTCAGCACGCGCCGCGCCTCCGCCAGCGCGGCCGGGACGTCGCGCCAATGGTGGGCGCTGTAGCGGGTCAGCACCGCGTCGAAGACGGCGTCCGCGAAGGGCAGGGCCTCGGCCGCGCCCTGGCGGGTCTCGATCCGGTCGAGGCCGCGCCGTCTAGCCTCGGCGGAGACCGCCGCCAGCATCTCGGCCGAGAGGTCGTAGGCGGTGACCGCGGCGCCCGCCGCCGCGGCCGCAAAGGCGACGTGGCCGCCGCCGCAGCCGAGATCGAGCACCCGCGCGCCCGGCAGCCCGCGCACAAGCGCGCCGATCCGGTCGAGATCGGCGCCGGCGGCGTGGACTGCGCTCGTCACGTAGGCGGAGGCCTGGGCGCCGAACTGGTCGACGACATGGCCGGCATGGGTGCGGGCGCTCATTGTTTTTCTCCCTAGATCAAACCGTCAGCGGTGCCAGCCGCGACAGTCGAACCGCGATAGCGAGGGCCAAGCCGTAGAGGGCGCCCACGAACAGCACCACGCCGGTCCAGCCGGCATGGGCGAAGAACCAGCCGCCCGCAGTGCCGAGCACCGAGGAGCCGAGATAATACAGGCACAGATACATCGAGGAGGCCTGCGCCCGGTCGCGCAGCGCCCGCCGTCCGACCCAGCTGCTCGCCACCGAATGCGCCCCGAAGAAGCCGATGGTGACCACCACCACGCCGGCGACGATCAGCAGGATGTTGTCGGCCGCCGTCATCACGATCCCTGCGAGCCCGAGCGCGGTGGCGAGCCACAGCACCCGGCGCCGGCCGAAGCGGCTCGCCAGCTCGCCCGCGACCGGGCTGCTGACCATGCCGGCGATGTAGACGGAGAAGATCAAGCCGATCACCGTCTGGCTCAGCGCGAAGGGCGGATCGAGCAGGCGGAAGCCGATGTAATTGTAGATGCAGACGAAGCCGCCCATCAGCAAAAAGCCTTCCGCGAACAGCCAGGGCAGGCCGGCATCGCGAAAATGGTGACCGAAGCTGCCCGGCACGTCCCGCCAGGCCATCCGGCGCGGCGCGAAGTTGCGCGCCGCCGGCAGCCAGCGCCAGAACGCCAGCGCGGCGACCAGGGCCAGGCCGCCGATCGTGGCGAGACCGACGCGCCAATTCACATGGTCGGCCATCACGCCGCTGATCAGCCGGCCGGACATGCCGCCGAGCGCATTGCCGCCGACCAGGAGACCCATCGACAGGCCGATCGCCTGCGCGTCCATTTCCTCGGCGAGATAGGCCATCGCCACCGCGGGCAGGCCGCTGGCGGTGAGCCCGGACAGCGCCCGCAGGGCCAGGAAGCCGTGCCAGCTCGGCACCAGGGCCGCCACGATGGTCAGCAACGCCGAGGCGAACAGGGAGGCCAGCATCACCGGCTTGCGGCCCCAGATCTCCGAGAGCGGGCTCACCACCAGCAGCGCCACGGCCAGCAGCCCGCAGGGCAGCGACAGAGCGAGGCTGCTCTCGGCCGGCGAGACGCCAAATTCCTCGGCGAAGATCGGCAGCAGCGGCTGCACCGCGTAGAGCACCGCGAAGGTCGAGAACCCCGCGGCGGCGAGCGCCAGAGCCGTGCGGCGGAAGACCGGCGTGCCCGACCGGATCAGCCGCCCGTTGCTGTCGCTCGCCATCACCGTCCCGCGCTGCAAAAGCATCATCCCGAACGGTGGTTGCCGTCTTTCGGGATGATGCGCCCTCCGGTGGTGCGGTGCGGGCCAGCCGGCGTCAACCGCAGGCGGCGCGGTGTCGCCATGCGGGTGGATCAGTCGGGATCGAGGGCGCGGAGCGCCGGATCGATCAGCGCCAGCAACTCCGCCCGGGTCGCCCCATCCCGCGCCTCGAACGAGATCGCCTGCATGATGCCGTGAAAGAAGGCGGCGAGCCGCGCGATGTCCGTACCCGCCGGTAAATCTCCGTCCGCGACGCCGCGCCGGAGCCGGTCCGCCACGAGCGCGACGGTCTTGCGCCGGGCGTGCAGGAGATGCGCGCGCCCCGCCTCGTTCGCCGGCAGACAGTTGACCACCCCGAGGATCAGCAGGCAGCCGCCGGGCTTTGCCGAGAGCGCGACCTCGACGCTGCCCTCCAGCATCGCCCGCAGGCCCGCGCGGACCGTCGCCGCCGTGTCGAGCGCGCGCATCGGGGCTGCGGCGATCGTGGCGATGTACAGGTCGATCGCCTCGCGGAACGCCGCCTCCTTCGAGCCGAAGGCTGCGTAGAAGCTCGGCGGCTTGACCCCGATCGCCCCGGTGAGGTCGTTGAGCTGCGCGCCCTCGTAACCCTTCGCCCAGAACACCTGCATCAGGCGCTCCAAAGCCTGGTCGCGGTCGAAGCCGCGTGGCCGTCCTCGCGCCGTCGCCATCGCGCACCTTTCTGTAGCAGGATTTATAGAATGCCTTGACCGACTCGGGCAAGCCGGCCTAGCTATTCTGTAGTTGATTTTACAGAAATGGGGGCGACGATGCAGGCAACGGGGGCCGAACAGGGCAGTCTGAGCGACGTCGCGGAGCCCGGTGCCGCCTTGGTGCCGCCCTGGGTCTATCTGCTCAGCGCGACGATCTTCGTGATCACCACGGCGGAGTTCATGGTCGCCGGGCTGATGCCGGCGCTGGCCGCGGCCTTCTCGGTCTCGGTGGGCGACATCGACAACCTGATCGCGCTGTTCGCCCTCGGCATGACTTTCGGCGGTCCGCTGGTGATAGCCCTGCTCCTGCGGCTCGGCGTGCCGAACACGGACGCGCTGCTGTGGCTGCTCGGCGTGTTCCTGATCGGAAGCACGCTGGCCGCTGTCGCGCCGAGCTACGCGGTGATGGCCCTCGCCCGCACCCTGCAGGGCGTGACCAGCGCCGCCTGCTTCGGGATCGGCCTGACGCTCTGCGCCGAATCGGTCAGGGTCGACCTCCGCGGGCGCGCCGCCTCCCTGGTCCTGGCCGGGCTGATGATCTCGCCGGTGGCCGGCGTGCCGGTCGCGGCGCTGATCAACGACCTGTTCAACTGGCGCATCAGCTTCTGGCTGATCGTCGGCCTGACGGCCTTGTGCATCGCTGTCGCCAGCCTGACGATCCCGAGACCCGCCCGCAGCACGCAGGTCGATCTGGCGTCCGGCTTGGCCGAGCTGCGCAACGGCCGCCTCTGGGCCGCCTACGCGACAAGCGGGTTGATCATCGGGGCGACCTTCGCGGCCTTCAGCTACGTCACGGCCATCCTCACCGAGGTGACCGGGCTGGCGCCCCGGCTGATCCCGATCGTGCTCGCCGCCTACGGCGTCGCGACGGTGATCGGCAATCTGATCGTCGGCCGGCTGGCAGACCGCCACACGATCCCCGTCCTGGCCACCGGTCTCGTCGTCCTCGCCGCGGCCCTCGCGGGTTTCGCGGCCCTGCCGACCGACGCGGTGGTCAGCGTTGCCGCGTTCCTGGTGATCGGCCTGACCGGCGTCTCCCTCAACCCGGCCATGGTCGCCCGGGTGATGCGGGTCGCCCATCCCGGCCCGCTGGTGAACAGCCTCCATACCTCGGTGATCACGGCCGGCCTCGCCTTCGGGACCTGGCTCAGCGGGCTCGCGATCGACCGGGGCTACGGCCTCGCGGCCCCGCTCTGGATCGGCACGGGGCTCGCGGTGCTCGGGCTGCTCAGCCTGGCCCCGCGCCGGGCGCCGGACCTGACCGCGTGACGGATCCGCTCAGCGCGGCGCCGCCTGCGCGGTTCCCTGCTGCAGCAGCGGCGTGATCCGCCGGACCGTGACACGCCGATTCTCCCGGGCGGCGCCCTGCGTGTTCACCTTCAGGTACTGCTCGCCGTAGCCCTGCGTGGTCAGGTTTTCCGGCGGCACCTGGAACTGCTGGGTCAGCACGGTCGCCACCGATTGCGCCCGGCGGTCCGACAAGGACAGGTTGTCGATGTCGGAGCCCACCGCGTCGGTGTAGCCTTCGATCAGGAACACCTCCTGCGGGTTGGCGCGGATCGCCCGGTTGATCGCCGCGGCGATCACCGACAGCCGGGCTGCCTGGTCCGGGGTCACGGTGAACGAGGCCGTGTCGAAATTGATCGTGTCGATATCGACCGAGCGCATCCGAGCCCGCAGGTCCGGGCTGTAGCGGACCTGGTCCAGGGTGTAGCGGCGGTCCACGGCGACCACCGGTGGGGCCGTCAGTGCCTCGTAGACCGCGCCCTCGTCCGCCTGATCGTACTCGACCACGTACCGGTCGCGGGGGATGCGGATGTCGGGCGGCGGCAGCACGACCACGTCATCGTAGATCGGGCGCGGCGGCCCGGCATAGCTGTTGTCGATGATCACCACCTCTCGGCCGTCGCGGAAGCGGCGGTAGCGGCGCAGCATCCGCCCGTCATCGTCCGTGACGGTGACGATCTGCTCGCCTCCGGGCCGGTCGATGAAGCTGTAATAGTCGCTGCCGCGCCGCTCGGACCGGAAGCCCCGCGGGTCGAGGTCCCGGAACCGCTCGTTCTCGTCGTGGCGGATCAGGTAGCCGTCGCGGTCCCGGACGATGATGCGGCCGGGCTCCCGGTAGAAGGTCCGGCCGCCCTCGCTGAACTCGCGCCGGTCGCGGCGGACCTGATCGTAGTCACGCACGTCGTCATCCGCGCGGAAACCGCCCGGGACGTAGCCGGGTTGGCCCGGCGTGTTGAATGCACCGCGTCCGCCCGGCCCGCCGGCCGGCGGCTGACCCGGCTGAACGCCGGGCGGCGGGGGCGGGGCGTTCGGGCCGGGCGGCTGGACGGGGCGGCCGGGCACCCCCGGCGCCATGTTGGGCGGCAGCGGGCGTGCGGGCTCGGCGCCCGGCTGCGTCTGAGCACCAGGCTGGGCATCGGGACGCTGCACGGGACGGCCGGGCACGCCCGGTGCCATGTTGGGCGGCACGGGACGTCCGGGCTCCGCATTCGGCGGCGGCGCGGCGCCGGGCTGGGCATCAAGGCTTTGGACTGGACGGCCCGGAACGCCGGGTGCCGCGTTGGGCGGCGGTGCGGCGCCGGGTCCACCGGGGCGCTGCGGGGCTGCGCCGCGATCGGGGGCAGGATCACGGCGCCGCGCGGGCGCGTCCGGCGTGGCATCGGGTGCCGCGCGCTCCTCGCCCGGTGCCCGGCGCTCCTGATCGGGGGCCCGCTGGAGCTGGGCGGGTGGGTTCGGCGCGGTGCGGGGGGCCGCCCGCTCCTGATCCGGTGCCCGGCGGTCCTGATCCGGCCCGCGCTGCGGCTGGGCGGGACGCTCGGGCGCTGCCCGCGGCGCGGGCGACGGATCGCGCGGCGGCGGCCGGTCGGGTTCCCTCCGGTCCGGCCCGGGGCGATCGGCGGGGGGACGCTCGGGCACGCGACGCTGCTCCGGCGCCGGACGCTCTGGTGCCGCGCGGTTCTGGATGTCCGGTTGCCGGTCCGGCCGGCGCTCGGGCGCGCGCTCGCGCGGGGGCGGCTCGGCCTGGGGCTGCCGCTGGGCCGGCGGTTCGGGACGTTCGCGCGGCGGTGGCGGGGCGCGCTCCGGCCGTGGCTCGGGCCGCTCGCGCGCGGCAGGCGGCGGGCCTGGCGGTGGACCTGGACGCTCCTGCGGCGGCCGCTCCGGACGCGGGCCGCCATGCGGAGGCTCGCCGCCGCGCGGGCCGCGCTCGTCGGGGCCGCCCTGCGCCATGAGGATCGGGCCCGGGGATGCGCCCGCGGGCTGCATCAGGGCTAGGCCCGGGAGCACCGTACCGGTGAGAAGGATCAGTCGCAGCAGCCGCATCGAGGCCTCGTTTCGGATCGAGCCGACCCGAACCCGCTCAGCGGCCCATGGTTCCGCGCCCGCCGCTCACGACTCCGTCAGGGCGTCAACCGCTGGGGCACCGCGATCATATCCGGGGCGATGATCCGCACCGCGACGTGATCCGGCTTGGCGACACTCGCCTTTGGTGCGCCGGGCTTGGCGTCACCCGCCTTCCCGTCCGTCGCACCGGCATTCATATCGACCCCCGCGCGTCCGGCGGCGTCGGCGGCGAGTTCGGCCGCGGTCCGGTCGGCCCGGCCGACCAGGGTCAGGCGCACCTTCGGACGCGACAGGGCCTCGGCCTGCATCGGCGTCACGAAGATATCGCCCTTGTGCCGCACCAGCATGCTCTCGGCCTTCACGAGCGACTGCGCCCAGGTCTGGTTCTGGGGCTTGCAGGAGCAGTTCGGGACGAATTCCTTGCGGAACTTGAACGCGTTGGCGAGGCTCACATAGGCGCGGCTGCCCTTCACCGAGGCGGCGTGCTTCAGGGCCTCGTCTCCGTAGGGCATCGAATAGGCCTGCGCCTCGGTGCCGGGGCAGAGCGCCTGGCACATCTCGTCGGCGCCGCTGCGGCCCTCGGGCAGGTTGCGCATCGGGAAGAAGCCGCCGTCGCAGGTCCGCACGCAGACCGTCTGCGGGCCGCCCTTGGCGTAGGTCTCGCCGGTGCCGGCATAGGTTTCCCGGGCCGGGCAATTGGCGGTGATGAGCCCCTGCAGCTCGCGCTTGCGGGCGCCGCTGTCGTCGAACACCGCGCCGCCATAGGTGGCCTTGAGCGCACGGATGCGCTGCTCCACGGCGCCGCACTGGGGCGGGCGCGTGTCGAAGAAGAGGAACTTGCCGCCCTCGCAGTTCAGCCCGCGGAAATAGGCTTCCAGCCGCCCGATCTCGTCGTTGAGCGCCCGGGTCGTGCTGGCACCGTTCTGGACGGAGGCGAGCTCGGCCCGGTAGCGCCGGCAGGCGGGCGAGGGCAGTTGCGGCGCGCTGGGCTTCGCCTCCCCGGCGACGGGCTGGCCGACCGGAGCGTCCTGCGCCCGGGCGGTATCGAGACTCTGGGACAGACCGAACGCAAGCGCCGCGCTCAAGATGAGGCGGCCGAGCGAACGGACGATCGGGCGGTCAAGCATCGGCTGCATCGCGGTGGTCGGAAATGCGGCGGCCCCCTCGGTCGGGTGCTGTCCTGCCCCGGCCTCGGGACCGAAGCAGCTTGAGTGTACGCCCCCTCGTAAGCGGGTGACACCCCTCCTACATCCGGGCCGCGCGCTTGGGCAGGGAATTGACCCGTGATGTGGTTTCGGAGTCTCACCTATGTTGGGCTTGTCGCCCTCGGCCTGTCGGCGGCCGGACCGGCCTCGGCTCAGGAGCCGGACCGGATCTTCTCCAAATCCACGGTCTGGCGGCCGCTGACCCCCAACGACAAGCTCGTGGTCTACGGCATCGACGACCCGGCGGTGTCGGGGGTCGCCTGCTGGTACACGCAGCCGGAGAAGGGGGGCATCAAGGGGACGCTGGGCCTCGCCGAGGACGTCTCCGACATCTCGCTGGCCTGCCGCCAGACCGGGCCGATCGCCTTCAAGGGCAAGCTGGGCCAGGGTGAGGTCGTCTTCAGCGAGCGGCGTTCGTTGATCTTCAAGTCGATGCAGATCGTGCGCGGCTGTGATGCTCAGCGCAATACGCTGATCTACATGGTCTATTCGGATAAGGTCATCCAGGGATCGCCGAAGAACTCGACGTCGGCGGTGCCGCTGGCGCCCTGGGGCACCGAGCCGGCACCGAAATGCGCGGACTTCGTGAAGGGCTGACGGCACGCGGCCGGGGCGCCCGTCAGTCCCGGCAGGTGATGCGGATCGGGCGCTCCGACGGGGTCGAGACCGGCTGCTCGATGGCGCCGGTATACTCGTCGGCGGCGGCGATCCCGAAGGTGTTGGCGGCGGCGTAGCCCTGAGCCTCGCACCAGGCATTGGCGACCACCTGGCCGCATTCGCTGCCGGGCGTCGTCAGGCAATCGCCGACGCCGTAGCCGTCGCTCGACGGGATCAGGAACGTCTTCTCGACATGGGCCGGCACCTTCGCGGGCGTCTCGCCGTCGCTGCCGGCGAACGCGCCTTGCGCGAGGCAAGCCGTGGCCAGGGCGGCGGCAATGACGAAATATCCGGCGGCCGTGCGTCGCATCGAAGATCCTTGGGCACAGTATCTTGGGTGTGAGGAGCTTGGTCCGGACGGTCCGACGGCGCGGTTAAGGAAGGCTTACCCGGCACGTGCGAGGGCCATCTCGAATTCCTCACGCTTTTGCGTTAGCCCCATCGGGCGCGCGGCACCGTCGCCGCAGTGCAACAGCGGGCCCCTGTGGCAGGGCCGGAGGCGCCACGGTTCGGCCGTTCTTCGCCTCGCAGGGCCCGCAGGTCGTTGAAGGCAGGGCCGGTTTGCCGGCGACGGCGCGGCGTCGATCATCGGCCGCGGCGCCGGAAGGGGATGGGTTTCATGGCGCCGATGTTGCGGCTCTACAACACGCTCAGCGGTGCCAAGGAGGCGTTCGCGCCGATCGATCCCGCCCAGGTGCGGATGTATGCTTGCGGCCCGACCGTCTACGACGCGGCCCATATCGGCAACGCGCGCCCGATCATCGTCTTCGACCTGCTGTTCCGGCTGCTGCGCCACCTCTACGGGCCGGCGCACGTCACCTACGCGCGCAACGTCACCGACGTCGACGACAAGATCAACGCCCGGGCGGCCGAGCGCGGCATCACCATCCGCGAACTGACCGACTGCACCTTGGAGCAGTTCCATCGGGACATCCGTGATCTCGGTATCCTGATGCCTGAGGACGTGAATGTGCCGGGTGAGTCGCCCCGCTTCATCGAGCCCCGGGCCACCGATCACATCGGCGAGATGCGCGCGATGATCGACGCGCTGGTCGCGGGCGGCCACGCCTACGTGGCGGAAGGGCACGTGCTGTTCGACGTGCCGGCCATGCCCGATTACGGCCGCCTGTCGAAGCGCCCGCTGGACGAGATGGAAGCCGGCGCCCGGGTCGAGGTCGCGCCCTACAAGCGCTCGCCCCTCGATTTCGTGCTGTGGAAACCCTCGAAGCTCGGCGAGCCGTCCTGGCCGTCACCCGCCGGCATCGCCGCGCCGGGGCGCCCGGGCTGGCACATCGAGTGCTCCGCCATGTCGGCCAAGCACTTGGGCCAAACCTTCGACATCCACGCCGGCGGCATCGACCTGATCTTCCCCCACCACGAGAACGAGGTGGCGCAATCGCGCTGCTGCTTCGGGACGCCGGTGATGGCCAATGTCTGGCTGCACAACGGCTTCCTGCAGGTGGAGGGCGAGAAGATGTCGAAGTCGCTCGGCAACTTCATCACCATCCGCGACGTGCTGAAGGACTGGCCCGGCGAGGTCGTGCGCCTGACCATGCTGAAGACGCATTACCGGCAGCCGATCGACTGGACCCTGCGCGGTCTCGAAGAATCGAGCCGGGTGCTGGACCGCTGGTACAACGCCGCCGGGGACGCGCCGGCCGCCGATACGGTGCCGGCCACGGTGCTCGACGCGCTGTGCGACGACCTCAACACGCCGGCGGCGATCAACGCGCTGCACGGATCCGGCGAGGCGGCTTCGCTGCGTGCGGGCGCGAACCTGTTCGGTCTGCTCACGCGCACCCGCAGCGATCGCGAGCAGGATCAGGTCGCCGCGGCCGGGATCGATGTCGCCGCCGTCGAGGCGCTGATCGCCGAGCGCCGGGCTGCGCGCGCGGCCAAGGACTGGGCGGCCTCCGACCGGGCCCGCGACGCGCTCGCCGCCATGGGCGTGTCGGTGAAGGACAACAAGGACGGCGCCAGCACCTGGACCGTGGCGCGCTGAGCGGACCGCGTCCACGCGCCCGCTTGCGTCGGCCGCTCCCTGCCGCATCTGTGGTTGTGGGGGCTCGGGCAGTTAAGGTTCGCGCGTGACGACCACCACAATCAGGACCATCGGGACGCGGCTCGCGGGGGCGGCGCTCGCAGCGACGATCGGGTTCGGGTCGGCCGGGCCGGCCGTCGCCATTGACGGCGGGGTGCCCGCCGGGCGGGACGCGCTGGCGCAGGCCACCGTCGCCATCGGGACGATCACCCAGCCCGAGGAGGCGCTGAGGCTCACGCGCTGTACCGGGATCCTGATCGCCCCGGACCTCGTGCTCACCGCGGCGCATTGCGTGAACGGCGATCCGCTCGGCGCGCTGGTCGTGTTCTTCCGCGGCACCGAGCCGGCGCGGCCGGTCTACGGCGCCCGGGTCGCGGCGCGCTACAGCCCCGATCCCGGCGAGATGCTGCCGAACGCGGCCCCCGACGTGAGCCTCGCCGACCTGTCCCTCGATCTCGCGGTTCTGCGCCTGACCGAGCCGGTGCGCGACCGGCGCCCGGTGCCGCTGGCGGCCGATCCCCGCCGCCTGCCCAAGACGCTTCGGATCGCGGGGGCCGGCCTGTCCGGGCGGGGCGTCGGGCGGTTGCGCACTGCGACCCTGACCCCGGTGGCGGCCAGCAACACCGGCCTGACCATCGCCCGGGCGAACGGCGCCCGGATCTGCTTCGGCGATTCCGGCGGTCCCGTCGTCGCGCAGGATCGCGGCGGGACCTATGTCTGGGGCGTCGCCAGCGCGGTGATCACTCGGAGCGCGCCCTGCGGCGGCTACGTCGTGGTCGCGCCGGCCGCCCAGATCTTTTCCGCGACCGGAATCCGGTAGGGCCCGAAACGCGAAAACCCCGCGCGGCCGAGCCGCACGGGGTTTTTCGAAGGTGGCGCTGATCCGGGTGGATCAGACCGCCATGCGCTCTTCGGCGTCCATGGGCTCGCGCAGCACGTAGCCGCGGCCCCAGACGGTCTCGATGTAATTCTTGCCCTGGCTGGCGTTGGCGAGCTTCTTGCGCAGCTTGCAGATGAACACGTCGATGATCTTCAGCTCGGGCTCGTCCATGCCGCCATAGAGATGGTTGAGGAACATCTCCTTGGTGAGCGTCGTGCCCTTCCGGAGCGAGAGGAGTTCCAGCATCTGGTACTCCTTGCCGGTCAGGTGCACCCGGGCGCCGCCGACCTCGACAGTCTTCTGATCGAGGTTCACGATCAGGTCGCCGGTGGTGATCACCGACTGGGCGTGGCCCTTCGAGCGGCGCACGATGGCGTGGATGCGGGCCACCAGCTCGTCCTTGTGGAACGGCTTGGTGAGGTAATCGTCGGCCCCGAAGCCCAGACCCTTCACCTTGTCCTCAATGCCGGCCATGCCGGAGAGGATCAGGATCGGCGTCTTCACCTTCGCCACCCGCAGGTTGCGCAGGACCTCGTAGCCCGACATGTCGGGCAGGTTCAGATCGAGGAGGATGATGTCGTAATCGTAGAGCTTGCCGAGGTCGATGCCCTCTTCGCCCAGGTCGGTGGTATAGGTGTTGAAGTTCTCGGACTTGAGCATCAACTCGATGCTCTGCGCGGTCGCGCTATCGTCCTCGATCAAAAGTACCCGCATCGTCGGTCCCCAGCCCAGCCGGCCGCATCAGCGCGCAGACACGTCCCCACCGATCACCCGCCACCGGCCTGTGGACGGGCGCTCCGTCGCTCTTGACGTGGAACGCTATGGATTAATCGTTAACAAAACCTGATTCCCACCCGCAAGCGTCTCGTTCACCGGCCCGTGAGCTTGACGGGAGGAATAGGGTTCCTCCACGGCGCCCGGGGCCATGATTCCGCTCCATTCGCGATTGGGACGCCCACGCGTTCGGGCGTAAGTGTCTCCCCCGAAACGACCCGGTCCCGGCTGTGTCCCTGCGGACACAGCCCCACGACTTCGTGAAGTCCGGCTGACGCCGGAGCCCAGACCGGGCCGCTACGAGCCCGATGACCGCAGTGTTAAGGAGGCCGGTAAACGAAGCGTTGAGAGCCACGCCGATGACACAGGATCCGGCAAGGTCCGTTACCAACCTCGCCGCGGCCCAGGCGGCCCTCGACCGGATCGAGGTGCTCGAGACCTTCGGCCGGGTCGTGGCGATCCGCGGGCTCCTGGTCGAGGTCGCGGGGCCGGTGGCCGCGATGCGGCTCGGCGGCCGGATCGACGTGGAGGGCGCCAACGGCCTCGGGCTGGTGCCCTGCGAGATCATCGGCTTCCAGGGCGACCGCGCGCTTGCCATGCCGTTCGGCTCCCTGGACGGGGTCCGCCGCGGCTGTCCGGCCTATGTGCGCGACGAATCGGCGGGAGCGATCCGGCCCTCGAGCGCCTGGCTCGGGCGGGTGGTCGACGCGCTGGGACGCCCGGTGGACGGGCTCGGACCCCTGCCGCAGGGACCGGACGTCTATGCGCTGCGCGCCGACCCGCCCCCGGCCCATGCCCGCACCCGGGTCGGCGGACCGCTGGACCTCGGGGTCCGGTGCATCAACACCTTCCTGACCATGTGCGCCGGCCAGCGGATGGGCATCTTCGCCGGCTCCGGCGTCGGCAAGTCGGTGCTGCTGTCGATGCTGGCCCGCTACACCGCCGCCGACGTGGCGGTGATCGGCCTCGTGGGCGAGCGCGGTCGCGAGGTCCAGGAATTCCTCCAGGACGATCTCGGCGCCGCCGGCCTTGCCCGCTCCGTGGTCGTGGTGGCGACCTCGGACGAGCCGGCGCTGATGCGCCGCAACGCCGCCTACGTGACCCTCTCCGTCGCCGAGCATTTTCGCGACCAGGGCGCGAAGGTGCTGTGCATGATCGATTCGATCACCCGCTTCGCCATGGCCCAGCGCGATATCGGGCTGGCCGCCGGCGAGCCCCCCACCGCCAAGGGGTACACGCCCACGGTCTTCTCGGAATTGCCGCGGCTTCTGGAGCGCGCCGGACCCGGGGTCGGCCTCGGCACGATCTCGGCCCTGTTCACCGTGCTGGTCGAGGGCGACGACCACAACGAGCCGGTGGCCGACGCGGTCCGCGGTATCCTCGATGGGCACATCGTCATGGAGCGGGCCATCGCCGAGCGCGGGCGCTATCCCGCGATCAACGTGCTGCGCTCGGTCTCCCGGACCATGCCGCGCTCCTGCGATCCGGCCTATCTGCCGGTGGTCCGCAGGGCCCGCCGGGTGCTCTCGACCTACGCCGACATGGAGGAGCTGATCCGGCTGGGTGCCTACCGGGCGGGCTCGTCCCAGGAGGTCGACGAGGCGGTGGCGCTCATGCCGGATCTTGAGGCTTTTCTGGGGCAGGGTAAGGAAGAAGCAACGTCCATCAGCGATGGTTACGCCCGGCTCAGCCAGATCGTGGGCGGGGCCTAGGCATCATGCAGCGAAGCGGTAACCGCTTGGGTGCATTGAGTGATGCGGAACTAGGGTCTGAGCAGGTTCGCCGTTGCGATCCTGCTTAGGGCACGGGCCGGGCATGGTCCCTGGCGCGGCCCCGAGCGTTGCGTGGAGTGAGCGTCCCAATGAAATCGCGTGACACGCTGATCCGGCTGCGTCGCTTCCAGGTTGATGAGAAGCGGCGGCGTGTGACCCAGATCGAGATGATGATGGCCGACTTCCAGCGCATGGCGGTGGAGCTCGACCGGGAAGTCGCCGTCGAGGAAGCCCGCGCCGGCATCACCGATGTCGGGCATTTCGCCTACCCGACCTACGCGCGCGCCGCCGCCGGCCGCCGGGACAACATGCGCCAATCCGCCCAGGCGCTGGAAGGCCAGCTGGCCGAGGCCAAGGCCGAGCTCGGCGAGGCCTTCGAGGAGCTGAAGAAGGTCGAGATTCTGAACGACCGCGAGCGCACCGCCGAGCGCGCCGCTGAAGCGATCCGGGACCAGGCCGCGATGGACGGAATCGGCCTCAACCGCGCCCGCGGTTAAGGCGCCCGATCGGGCCTCGCGCACTCGCGCGTTGCGCCTTCTGGGGGTCTTTTCGCCGAGACCGTGTGTGATGTGCCGGCAACGCGGCACGAAACCGTCACGATCACCTGACAAGGGGGATCGCGATGGCCTCGATCCGCTTGCGGCGCATTGCATGGCGGCGCATCAGGGGCTCTCCCCGGGGCGTCGGTGTACATGAAGAAGCTCAGCGAGTTCATCTGGCCGTTGATCGGCCTCGCAGCGATCGTGGTATCGGGCTACTTTCTCTACCAAGAGCTGAAGACCACATCGCTCGCAGCGATCTGGTCCGCGATCCTGGCGATCCCCCCGCATCGCATCCTGCTGGCGGCGATTTCGACCCTCGTGGCCTATGCGGCGCTCGCCTGGTACGACCGGATCGCCCTGCTGCATCTGGGCGTACGCCACATCTCGTGGCTGTTCGTCTCGCTCTGCTCCTTCACCACCTACGCGCTCTCGCACAATATCGGCGCCTCGGTCTTCTCCGGCGCCCTGGTGCGCTATCGGGCCTACACGGCCAAGGGCCTTTCGGCCGCCCAGGTCGCCGTGCTGGTGGCCCTGTGCTCCTTCACGTTCTTCCTCGGCACGGTCCTGCTCGGCGGCTTCACCCTGGTGGTGGACCCGAACCTGCTGACGCGCCTAGAGGGCAAGCTCCCCGGCTTCCTGACCGATTCCAAGACGGCGCTGGTCGTCGGGTTCTGCATGCTGGGCTTCGTGGCGCTCTACGTGCTCGGCTCGATCCTGCGCCTGCGGCCGCTGCACATCCGCTCGTTCAAGCTCGAATATCCCCGGCCCGGCATCATGGCGCGCCAGCTGCTGGCGGCGCCGCTGGAGCTGCTCGGTGCCGCGGGCATCATCTACTTCGCCTTGCCGGAGGCGATGAACCCCGGCTTCATCCCGGTTCTCGCGATCTTCCTCGCCTCGTTCTCGGTGGCGCTCGCCTCGCACGCCCCGGGCGGTCTCGGCGTGTTCGAGATCGTGTTCATCACGGCGATGCACATCACCGACGACGCCCAGAAGGATGCAATCATCGCGGCGGTGATCATCTTCCGGATCTTCTACTTCTGGATCCCGGCGCTGATCTCGGTGATCGTGGTGGTGCTGTTCGAGCGCTCCCGCCTCGCCGCAGCCATCGCGGCGCCCGCCGCGGTGCCCCCGACCGTGCCGGAGCTGCCGGTGGTCGTGCCGGGGCTCGACGCGCACGAGCTGGAGCGCGAGCTGAAGCAGAAGGCGGTCTGAGGCGGAGACGCCGGTTGGGTTGGCGCGGAAGCACGTCTGCGGCCCAAGACGCGCGGGCGTTCGCCTTGCCTCTTCAGCCGACGATGTGACTGCTTGCGGATGATCCCCGCCGTCATTCCGGGGCGCCGCAGGCGAGCCCGGAATCCAGAGCCGCCGACGGTGTACGTTCCCGACGCGACAGTGTTTCCGGATTCCGGGCTCCGCTTCGCGGACCCGGAATGACAGCGTGCGTGCTTGAACGTCGGCCTAACTTCCCGAACCTTGGGAGCCGCGTCTCGCCCTGTGCGCTTGCCCACCACACGGTAGCGACGCCACCCCTCAGATCGATCCCACCGTGCGCAGCCGCGCCCGCGGGTGGATCTCCGCCTGGCTCATCACCGGGGTTTCGCGGCGGAAGCGCTCGATGATCGAGCGCACGAACGGCCGGGACTGCGCCGAGGTGACCAATACCGGCATCTCGCCCTGGCGGGCGGCGGCCTCGAAGCGGTCGCGGACGGCGGTGACAAACTCGCTGAGCTTCGAGGGCTGCATCGCGAGGTAGCGCTCCTCGCGCTCGCCCACGATCGACTCCATGAAAGCCTGCTCCCAGGCCGGCGACAGGGTGATGATCGGTAGGGTGCTGTTCTGGTCCTGGTACTGGGCGCAGATCTGCCGGCCGAGGCGAGCGCGGACATGCTCGACCACGTCGCGCGGATTCTTTACCGCGCCGGCGACTTCCGCGATCCCCTCGACGATCGCCCCGAGATCGCGGATCGACACGCGCTCGGAGAGCAGGAACTGCAGCACGCGCTGCACGCCGGTGGTCGAGATTTGCGAGGGCACGATCTCCTTGAGCAGCTCGGCATGCTCCTTGGGCAGCTCGCGCAGCAGCTTCGAGACCTCGACATGGTTGAGGAGCTCGGAGACATGGGCCTTGATCACCTCGGTGAGGTGGGTCGAGACCACGGTAGCGGCATCCACCACCGTGTAGCCCTTGAGCTGCGCCTGGTCGCGCAAGGATGCGTCGATCCATGTGGCGGGAAGGCCGAAAGTCGGCTCCAGCATGTGCTGGCCGGGCAGCTGGACCTGCCCGCCCATCGGATCCATGGCCATGAACTGGCCCGGGAAGATCCGGCCCGTGCCGGCCTCGATCTCCTTGACCCGGACCACGTAGGAATTGGCGTCGAGCTGGACGTTGTCGAGGATCCGCACCGACGGCATGACGAAGCCGAGCTCGGCCGCGAGCTGGCGGCGCAGGGCCTTGATCTGGTCGGTGAGCCGGTCCTGGCCCTCGCCGTTGACCAGGGCGAGGAGCGCGTAGCCCATCTCGAGCTTGAGGTCGTCGAGCTTGAGCAGGTCGGTGACGGTCTCCTCTTTGGCGGCCGTCGCGGCGGCCGCGACCGCCTTGGCGTCCATCGGCGCGCCCTGCGCGTCCAGCGGCGGGGCCTCCTTGGCGGTCTTGTTGGTGCGCCAGGCGGCGTAGCCGGCCCCGCCACCGAGCAGCAGGAACGGCAGCATCGGCATGCCGGGCAGGAGCGCGATCAGGAACATCACGGCCGCCGACATGCCGAGCGCCTTTGGGTAATGCGCGAGCTGCTTGCCGAGCGCCTTGTCGGCCGAGCCGCGCACGCCCGCCTTCGAGACCAGGATGCCGGCCGCGGTCGAGACGATCAGCGCCGGGACCTGGCTCGCCAGCCCGTCGCCGATGGTGAGCAGGGTGTAGCTCTTGGCGGCGTCGCCGAAGCTCATGCCCTGCTGCGCCACCCCGATGACGATGCCGCCAACCACGTTGATGAAGGTGATCAGCAGGGCGGCTACCGCGTCGCCGCGGACGAATTTCGAGGCGCCGTCCATGGCGCCGAAGAACGAGGATTCCTCCTCCAGGGCGGCCCGGCGGGCCTTGGCGACCTTCTCGTCGATCAGGCCGGCCGAGAGGTCGGCGTCGATCGCCATCTGCTTGCCAGGCATCGCGTCGAGGGTGAAGCGCGCCGCGACCTCGGCGATGCGGCCCGAGCCCTTCGTGATCACCACGAAGTTCACAATGATCAGGATCGCGAACACGATGATCCCAATGACGAAGTTGCCGCCCATCACGAAGTTGCCGAAGGCCTCGATGACATGGCCGGCCGCCGCCGTGCCCTCGTGGCCATGGCCCAGGATCAGGCGGGTCGAGGCGAGGTTCAGCGCCAGCCGCAGCATCGTGGCGATGAGCAGCAGCGTCGGGAAGACGGTGAATTCCAGCGGGTTGTCGATCGACAGGCCGGTCATCATGATCAGCACCGAGGTGATGATCGAGACCGCCAGCAGCAGGTCGAGCAGCACCGCCGGCAGCGGGAAGATCAGGACCGCCAGGATGCCCATGACGCCGGTGGCGAACATCAGGTCCGAGCGCTTGGACAGCGCGTGGAGGTCGCCGCGGGTCGGCAGCGCGAGCTGACTCAGGACCGAAGCGGCCCCGCCGATAGACCCGCTCCTGGCCGGCGCGCTCGCCGTCTCCGCCATCGATCTCAATCCATCGCCGTCCGCCCGGGGGAATCCCAGGGGCGGACCCGGCAAGATCTGCCGAGCGGATGGTTAGCGCACCGTTAAGAACTGGGCCGGCGCGGGCGGAACCCGCATCGCCTGAGCCGCTTGACCCGCCGCGGCGGCGTCGTCGCGCAACCGGGCGGCAGCCCGCAGATCGAGGGATCCCGCATGGCCGCCCGTGTCCTGACCGCGTTGTTCGACGAGTACGACACCGCCACCGGCGTGGTCGACCAGCTGGAGGCCGCGGGCGTACCCCATGCCGATATCAGCATCCTGGCGAACCGGGCCGGATCGGACACGCCCCGGGATCAGCCGTTCGGCGATCCGAAGCCCGACGTGGTCGATCCGGTAGACGCCGCCGGGACGGGCGCGACCGTCGGCACGGTGCTCGGGGGCGGCGCCGGATTGCTGGCGGGGCTCGGGCTGCTGGCGATTCCCGGCCTCGGGCCGGTGGTCGCGGCGGGCTGGCTGATCGCGGCCGTAACGGGTGCGGGCGTCGGCGCCGCGGCGGGCGGGCTGATCGGCGGCCTCACGGGCGCCGGGCTTACCGAGGGCGAGGCCGAGACCTATGCCGAGGGCGTGCGCCGGGGCGGGACCCTCGTGACGGTGCGGGCCGAGGACCACCAGGCCGACCGCGTGATGGCGATCCTCGATCGTGCCGGCTCGATCGACCTCGACGAGCGGGCCGAAGGCTGGCGTGCCGAGGGCTGGACCGGCGCGGTGGTACGCGGCTGAGCCGGGCCGAGCGCCGCGTGTCCTTCGACGCGGCGCAGAGTGCTTCGCCGCCGGCGCTCCGGCTCAGTTCATCATCTTCCGGGCGAACATCGAGGCGGCGAACAGCACGGCCGCACCCGCGGTGACCAGGCTGATCATCAGGATCCGCCGCGGCTCCACGGACGATTCCGCCTTCACGGGCTCGACGATCGGGCTGAAGAACTCGATCTGCCGGGCGGCTACGATGCGGGCGCGCTCATGGGCGGTCAGCACCTGCTGGTAGTACTTCTCGGCGTTCTTGCGATCGTTATCGAGGGCCTCGAACCGGGTCAGCGCGTCCGAGAGCAGGCGCTTCTGCTCCGGATCCTGGCTGGCCGATTGCCGCTCGATCCGGGCGATGTTCTCGTCGAGATCCTTGATCTGCTGCTTGATGTCGATGATGCGGCGCGATTCCGGACCGAGGTCGCGCTGGCCGATGGCGAGCTGGACCGCGAGGTTGATGCGGGCCGCCCGCAGCTCGGACACGATCTTGAGGTTCGCCTCGTTCGACTTCTGCGCATCGAGCACGCCTTCGCGGTTGCGCAGGTCGCGCATCGCGAGGCGGATCTTGGTCATGCGATCTTCGGCGATCTTCAGCTCGCGGGAGCTCTCGGCGACCGCGTCCTCGCGCGCCTTCACGCTGAGGTCGTTCACCATCCGCTCCGCCTCCGTCATCACGGCTTTCGCGATGGCCAGGGATTCGTCGGGGTCGAAGGCCTCGACCGTCAGCGACATGATGCCGGAGCCGGATTCGACGTCGACGCCGACACGCCGTTTCCAGTAGCGGAGGAACTTCTCGATCGGCTTCTCGGCGTCGAAGCGCGAGAAATAGTCGATGCTGTCGCGGCTGAACCACTCGCGGATCGGCAGCTTCGCCTCGATCGCCTCGATCATCGGCCGGCTGTGGATGTATTCGTTGGTGATCAGCGTGTCCTGCGCCACCATCTGGCTCGGGACGCCGGACGAGGTGCCGACCGAATCCGGAGCCGCCTTGTCGGCCGTGCCGAGCGCCGGGCGAATCGCGAACCGGGCCTCGCTGACGTAGCGGTCCGATGCGATCAGACCGAAATAGACCGCCCCGACCAAGGTCGGCAGCACGAAGCAGACCACGAACAGGATCGGGATCCAGGGATCGTTCTTGACGTGGCTCTGGTAGGACCGGATGCCCTTCTTGCGGTCGACGAACCGCGACATGCGGGCGATCTGCCGCAACGATTCGGTGACCGCCTGCTGGCGGTCCGCGGTCGTCAGCGGCTGCCCCTCGGCTTTCCGGATCTCCATATTCATGACCTGATCCTCGGCCTCCCCGGACTCGACGGCCGGCCCGTCACCGGGCCCTCGACCGCGCCGAAACGCTCGCCTCGGATGCCTCTCGCACGAGGAGGCGGCAAAAGCATGTCTTCGCGGCTGCGATCATTCAGGCGTTGAGGCGCCGATAGACCTCGATCGCGTCGTTGACGTCCTCGTAGATGATCGCCCGCCCGTTGAGCAGGACGAGGCCCTGCGTACACCATTGGCGGATGGTCTCCATCGAGTGCGAGACCATGATGATATCGGCGTTCTTGCGCCGCTGGGAGAAGACCTCGTCGCAGCGCTTCGAGAACCGCGCGTCGCCCACGGAGGTGATCTCGTCGATCAGGTAGCAGTCGAACGGGATCGCCATACTCATTCCGAAGGCGAGACGGGCGCCCATGCCGGACGAATACGTGTAGATCGGCACGTCGAGATAGCTGCCGAGCTCGGAGAAGTCCTCCACGAAGTCGAGCACGCGCCGGGGATCCTCGCCGTAGATCCGGGCGACGAACATGACGTTGTCGCGCCCGGTCATCTTCGGATGGAAGCCGCCGGCGAAGCCCAGCGGCCAGGAGATCCGCAGGCCGCGATGGATCCGGCCTCGGGTCGGATCCTCGGTCCCGGCGATGAGCCGCATCGTGGTGGATTTGCCGGCGCCGTTGATGCCGAGGATGCCGTAGGAAATGCCGGGCTTCAGGGTGAACGATACCTGCTCCAGGATCGTCCGCTTGTGGCCGTCGGTGCGGTAGACCTTGCTGACTTTCTCGAAACGGATCACCGGGGTGGTCTCCAGGGCGAATTGCCGAAAAGCCGGCCCGTGCTGTCTGGCTGCGCGGCTCCTGCCCCCGGAAAGCGGCGAATCTGAGAAGGCCTGCCTGCGCTGACCTTGCTCCTGAGCTCGCGCGAAAGCTTTCAGCCTCACCGCCCTTGCGAGGGCAGCGAAGCGAACCACGGCAGCCCGCCGTTTCGAAGCGCGATGGATCGCGCGGTCATCCGGCTACGCCCGCGGTGTCGATCCAGGCCGATCCGCGGCCTGTTCCCCACGGCGATCTGGCTCACGTCTGTCGACGACGAGTTTGCAACAAAATGCAGTTTGACGCCTTCGCGGTTGACGTCTGAGGGTATTTGGCATACCAGATACCAAAATGCACAGCGAAACGCGGTGACGAGCTCCGGAGAGACCGGAACTTTAGCGCCGTATCGCAGGGAGACCGCAATGACGGACCCGAGCTTCGTTGCTCCCGACACAGCCTGCATCCTGGCCGCCGAACATCGCCGTTGGGCCGTTCGTGTCGCACGCTGACACCATGCTGGACCGCCCCGCCCGGGACGACCTCACCGGACTCGTCGCCGCCATCGGCGACGCCGTGGTGGTCGCCGATCCGGAGGGCGCGATCACGGTCTGGAACCCGGCGGCCGAGCGGATCTTCGGCTTCACCGCGGCGGACGCCCTCGGGCAGACCCTCGATCTGATCACGCCGGAGCGCCACCGCCGCCGCCACTGGGACGGCTACGCCAAGACCATGCGGACCGGCACCACCCGCTACGGGGCCGAGACCCTGCGGGTGCCGGCGATCCACAAGGACGGCCGCCAGCTCTCCATCGCCTTCACGGTCGGGATGATCCGGGACGCGTCGGACCGGGTGACCGGCATCGTCGCGGTGATCCGCGACGAGACCGAACGCTGGAGCGAGGAGAAACGCCTGCGCCAGCGGGTGGCCGAACTCGAAGCCCTTCCGAACGGATCCTGACCGGAAACCGGGACCGTCCGAAGACTGCAATCCTCAACGCGCAAGGGAGAACGCCAGATGAGCAAGCCGTTGGACGGGATCAAGATCATCGATTTCACCCATGTTCAGGCCGGCCCCGCCTGCACGCAGCTGCTGGCGTGGTTCGGCGCGGACGTGATCAAGGTCGAGCGGCCGGGCGCGGGCGACGTGACCCGCACGCAGCTGCGCCACGTCGAGGATGCGGACGCGCTCTACTTTACGATGCTCAACTCCAACAAGCGCTCGCTGACGCTGGACACCAAGACCCAGGCCGGCAAGGAAGTGCTGGAGAAGCTGATCCAGGATTCCGACGTGATGGTCGAGAATTTCGGACCCGGGGCGCTGGACCGGATGGGCTTCTCCTGGGCCCGCATCCAGGAACTCAATCCCGGGATGATCCTGGCCTCCGTGAAGGGCTTCTCCGACGGGCACCATTACGAGGACCTGAAGGTTTACGAGAACGTCGCCCAATGCGCCGGCGGCGCCGCCTCGACCACCGGCTTCTGGGACGGACCGCCGACCGTCAGCGCCGCCGCGCTCGGTGATTCGAACACCGGCATGCACCTCGCCATCGGCATCCTCACAGCGCTCCACCAGAAGAACAAGACCGGCACTGGCCAGAAGGTCGCCGTCTCGATGCAGGATTCGGTAATCAATCTCTGCCGGGTGAAGCTGCGCGACCAGCAGCGCCTCGATGCGCTGGGCTATCTCGAGGAATACCCGCAATATCCGCATGGGGAATTCTCGGACGTGGTGCCGCGCGGCGGCAATGCCGGCGGCGGCGGCCAGCCCGGCTGGGTGCTCAAGTGCAAGGGCTGGGAGACCGACCCGAACGCCTACATCTACTTCACGATCCAGGGCCATGCCTGGGCACCGATCTGCAAGGTGCTCGGCCGCGAGGATTGGATTACCGATGCCGCCTACAACACCCCGCGGGCCCGGCAGGACAAGATCTTTGACATCTTCAAGACCATCGAGGAATGGCTCGCCGACAAGACCAAGTTCGAGGCGGTAGACATCCTGCGCACCTACGACATCCCCTGCGCGCCGGTTCTGTCGATGAAGGAGATCGCCGAGGACAAGTCGCTGCGCGCCAGCGGCACCGTCGTCGAGGTGCCGCATCCGAAGCTCGGCAGCTACCTGACGGTCGGCAGCCCGATCAAGTTCTCCGACATGACCGTCGAGGTGAAGGCCTCGCCGCTTCTCGGCGAGCACACCGACGAGGTGCTGACCGGCCTCGGCTACAGCCCCGCGCAGATCCAGGCGATGCACGAGGCCCGCGCGGTCTGATAAGCGGTCCCAGACCTCTGCTATTCCGAAGCGGGACGGCGCGTGCTGCGCCGTCCCGTCTCGTCTGCGGGATCCGGACCCGATGCGATCACTGCTCAGCCGCCTCCTTCCCGAGCTGACGCCGGTCAGCAAGCGCGAGCGTCTCCGCTCGGCCGCCGGCGCCCTGCTGGGGATCCTGGCCACCGGCCTGGTCTGCCGCGCCGCGATCGGGCCGGAGGCCGCCCCGGTCCTGATCGCCCCGATGGGCGCCTCGGCGGTGCTGCTCTTCGCGGTGCCGGCCAGTCCCCTGGCCCAGCCCTGGTCGATCCTCGGCGGCAACCTCGTGGCCGCCCTGGTCGGCGTCACGGCCGCAACCTGGGTGCCGGACCCGTTCGTGGCGGCCTCTGTGGCCATCGGCTTGGCGATCGCCCTGATGATGGCCCTGCGCTGCCTGCACCCGCCAAGCGGGGCGGTGGCCCTCACGGCGGTGCTGGGCGGCCCGGCGATCCGGGAGCTCGGCTACGGCTTCGTGCTCTGGCCCGTGGCAGCCAATTCGCTGCTGCTCCTGAGTGCGGCCCTGCTGTTCAACAACCTCACCGGCCGCGCCTATCCGCACTTGCGCCCGGTCGGCCCGCGGACCGACGACCGGGCGCCGGCGTCCCGTCTGGGCTTCCTGGCCTCGGACCTCGATGCGGCGCTGGCGGATTTCGACCAGCTGCTCGACGTCGATCGCAGCGACCTGGAGCAGATCCTGCGGCGGGTGCAGATGCGCGTCTATGGGCGCCGCCCGGGCCAGACCACCTGCGCGGCGATCATGTCCCGCGACGTGATCGGGGTCGCGCCGCACGATTCCCTGGCGCAGGCGCTGCACCTGCTGCGCCGCCACCGGATCAAGGCCCTGCCGGTCACCGACGAGCGCGCCCGGGTTCTCGGGATCGTCACGCAGACCGACCTGTTGGACAAGGCCGAATGGGACCGGAGCGGCCCGCGGCTGGGCCTCGGCCGCCGCTTGCAGCTGACCGTGGAGCGCGGACGGGCGCCCCATGGCTGCGCCGCCGACATCATGACCGCAGTCGAGCCCGTCACCCCGGACACGCCGCTCGCCGAGCTGGTGCTTCGGATGGCGGAGGCGGCCCTCCACCACCTGCCAGTGGTCGATCCGGATGGCCGGCTCGTCGGGATCGTCTCCCAGACCGATCTGATCCCGGCGCTGATGGCCGATGCCGGGCCCGCCGGTCCGGCGCGGGCCCGCAGGGCCGCGGACGCCGTGCCGGCCTGACCCGCCCGCTCAGCCCTTCTTGACGTTCCAGAACACCGGCACGCCGTCGAGCACCCCGGTGACCGAGGGCTTGTACGAGGTCTGGTTGAAATACTGCCCGAGCGGTAGGTAGGGCACGTCCGCGAAGGCCTGCTTCTGCAGGGCGTCCGCGAGCGTCTTGCGCGCGGCGGTGTCGGGAGCATCGAGCCATTCCTGGCGGAGCGTTTCGAGCTTCTCGCTGGTCGGCCAGCCGACCGGGGCGCTCGCGCCGGTCCCGCGCAGGAAGGCGCTGACGGCCGGGTTGGCCTGGTCGAGCCCGGCCCAGAAGGTGCAGAAGATGCTCCAGCCGCCCTGGGCGATTGGGTCCCGCTTGGCCCGCCGCTGGACCACCGAACCCCAGTCCATGACCTGATAATCGACGTTGAAGCCGGCCCGCGTGAGCATGTCCGCCGCGACATCGCTCAGCGCCTTCAGGCTCGGGAAGTCGGAGGCGCCCATCAGCACCACCTTCTCGCCCTTGTACCCGGCCGCCGTCAGCGCCTTCTTGGCGGCGTCGAAGTCGCGCTTGCTCGTCAGCACGTCGAGGCCGGCCTCGCTCGCCATCGGCAGGCCGGGACAGAAGAAGCCGGCTGGCACGTGCCGCAGCTTCGGGTCGTCGCCGGTCACCGCCTGCATGAAGTCGGTCTGGTCGACCACCTTCAGCAGCACCTGCCGGATCGCCGGGTTGTCGAAGGGTGGCAGCAGCTGGTTCATGCGCAGGCAGCCGATCAGCCCGGTCGGGTCCTTGATCGAGGTCTTGAGGCTGCCCAGCGTCGGCACGAGGTCGGAGGGCGGCTGCTCCCACCAATCCATCTCGCCGGTCTGCATGGCCGAGGCGGCGGTGGCCTGATCGGGGATGACGTGCCACTCGACCCGGTCGAGGAAGGCGCGCTTGGGGCCCGAGGTCCATTGCGGCTCGCCGCCCTCGCGCGGGACGTATTTGTCGAAGCGCTCGTAGACGACCCGGGCGCCGACCATCCGCTCGTCCGCCTTGAAACGGAACGGGCCGCTGCCGACCATCTCGGTCACCTGCGTGAACGCGTCGGTCTTGGCGAGCCGTTCCGGCATGATCGCGCAGATCGGCGAGCCGACCTTGCCCAGCGCGTCGGGCAGGAGCGGGAAGGGCTTTTTCAGCCGGAACTGGATCGTCCGGTCGTCGGGGGCCGAGAGTTCGTCCGTGTAGGCCATGAGCGTCTGGCCCATCGGGTCGCGCTTGGCCCAGCGATTGATGCTGGCGACGCAGTCGCGGGCGAGCACGGGCGTGCCATCGTGAAAGGTCAGCCCGGGCCGGAGGGTCATGCGCCACAGCTTGCCGTCATCCTCGACGACGTGGCCGGCCACCATCTGCGGCTGCGCGGCGTAGCTGGCATCGGTCCCGTACAGGGTGTCGAACACCGCGAGCCCGTGGTTGCGGGTCACGTAGGCGGTCGTCCAGATCGGGTCGAGCACCGTCAGGTCGGCCTGCGGGATGAACTTGAGCACCCGGGAGGCCGTGCCCTGGGCGAGTGCCGGGGCGGCGAGCGCCGCCCCCGACAGGGCCACGAAGGATCGTCTGGTCAGCATGTCGGCTCGCCCCTGGAGTGCGTGTCGCCGAAGCTTAGCACGAGGCGGGCCACGGGAAGGGCGGCCGTCCCGGATCCGCGGGAAGATTACCGATGGTTGTTGGCTATCTCAGGGGACGAGGCTCGGGCCATTGTCGATGCATCAAGCGACGTGCCCCCAAAAAACGCTGTTCAGGAGCGGCGGCTGCTCGCTACCCTGTCATGCCGGGATCCGCTACGCGGCCCCGAGATGACAGGGTGGATGTGCCAACGCTCAAGACACTCTCGAACGTCTGCCGGAACACATCGCCCCCTGAGAGGCGTGCCTCACGCCTTCTTCTTGATCCCGCTCTGCGGGTTGAGGCTGCCGATATTGCCGCTCTCGCTGCCGGCGGCTGGGTCGATCACCGCGTTGACCAGCGACGGTCGGCCGGAATCCATTGCGGCGTTGACCGCCCGGGTCAGCTCGTCCGGCGAGGTGACGTGGTAGCCGTCGCCGCCGAAGGCCTCCATCATCTTGTCGTAACGGGAATCCTTCACGAACACCGTTGTGGCCGGGTCGCGCCCGGTCGGGTCGGAATCGGTGCCGCGGTAGATGCCGTTGTTGTTGAACACGACGATGCAGACCGGCAGGCCGTACCGGCAGATCGTCTCGACCTCCATGCCCGAGAAGCCGAAGGCGCTGTCGCCCTCCACGCACAGGACCGGCTTGCCGGTCTCGATCGCGGCGGCGACGGCAAAGCCCATGCCGATGCCCATGATGCCCCAGGTGCCGACATCCAGGCGCTTGCGCGGCTGGTACATGTCGATGATGCCCCGCGCGAGGTCGAGGGTGTTGGCGCCCTCGTTGACCAGGATCGCGTCCGGCCGCTCCTTGACGATGGTGCGGAGCGCCCCGAGCGCGGCGTGGAAGGTCATGGGCGAGGCGTTGCTCATGAGCTTCGGCGCCATCTTGGCGATGTTCGCCTCGCGCTTGGTCTTAAGCGTGTCGATCCAGTCGGCCGGGGGCTGCTGCCAGCCCTGGCTCATCCCGTCCAGCAGCGCCTGGACGCAGGAGGCGATGTCGCCGACCACCGGGGCCACGATCTCGACGTTCGAATCCATCTCGCGCGGCTCGATGTCGATCTGGATGAACTTGGTCGAGCCGGGCTCGCCCCAGCTCTTGCCCTTGCCGTGCGACAACAGCCAGTTCAGCCGGGCGCCGATCAGCAGCACCACGTCCGAATCCTTCAGCGCGGTGGAGCGTGCGGCGCCGGCCGAGAGCGGGTGCGTGTCGGGCAGCAGGCCCTTGGCCATGCTCATCGGCACGTACGGGATGCCGCTGGTCTCTACGAGGGCACGGATGGCGTCGTCGGCCTGGGCGTAGGCCGCGCCCTTGCCGAGCACGATCAGCGGCCGGCGGGCGGATTTCAGCACCTCCAGCGCCCGGGTGATCGCCTCGGGGGCGGGGCGCTGGGCCGGGGCCGGATCGATCACCTTCACCAGTGACTTCTGGCCGGCCTCGGCCTCCATCACCTGGGAGAACAGCTTGGCCGGCAGATCGAGATAGACGCCGCCGGGACGGCCTGAGCAGGCCGCGCGGATCGCCCGGGCGACGCCGATGCCGATATCGGCGGCGTGCAGGACGCGGAAGGCCGCCTTGCACAGGGGCTTGGCGATGGCGAGCTGGTCCATCTCCTCGTAGTCGCCCTGCTGGAGATCGACGATCTCGCGCTCGGACGAGCCCGAGATCAGGATCATCGGGAAGCAGTTCGTCGTGGCGTTGGCGAGCGCGGTCAGGCCGTTCAGGAAGCCGGGCGCCGAGACCGTGAGGCAGATGCCCGGCTTCTGGGTGAGGAAGCCCGCGATCGCCGCGGCGTTGCCGGCATGCTGCTCGTGGCGGAACGACACGACCCGCATGCCCGCGGCCTGGGCCATGCGGCCGAGATCGGTGATCGGGATGCCCGGGACGCCGTAGATCGTCTCGATGCCGTTGAGCTTGAGCGCGTCGATGACGAGGTGGAAGCCGTCGGTGAGATCGGGATCGGCCTCGATCTCGGGGGCGGTGTGGACGATCTTTGCCAGAGCGGTCATCGCTGTTTCTCCCGGAAATTCAGTGTCGGTACGGGGGCTTTCGAGGTTTCTGTCAGGATCTCCGACCCGCTGTCCTCATCCTGAGGTGCCCGCGCCAGCGGGCCTTGAAGGAGCCCTCCTTCGAGGCCTCCGCTTCGCTTCGTCGCCTCAGGATGAGGGGAAGAGTAGGAGATCCGTGTAGGCCGAGCGTCGTTCGAGGGAAGGCGTAGTGTCAAAGGCCGTTCAGACCGCCCGGATCGGTTGGGTGGTGAGCGCCGCGGGATGCTGGGCCTCGGCGAGGTAGCGGGCGCGCAGCGGCCGCAGCAGGAAGATCGCGAGCGCGGCGGCGGCGACGTTGAGCCCGATGATCAGCGAGAACACCGCCGACCAACCATAGGCCGCCGACAGGAGGCTGGCGAACGGCACCAGGAACGCGGCGGTGCCCTTGGCGGTGTAGAGCAGGCCGGCATTGCTGGCGGCGTATTTCGACCCGAACGTGTCCCCGCAGGTCGCCGGGAACAGGGAGTAGATCTCGCCGAACACCCCGAAATACACCGCGGTGGCGAAGACGAACACCATCGGGTGGTGGCCGTAGGTCAGGAGCACGATCACCGCCAGGGCCGCCGTCGAGAAGGCGATGAACATCGTGTTCTCACGGCCGATATTGTCGGAGACGTAGCCGAAGAACGGCCGGCCGAACCCGTCGAAGATCCGGTCGAGGGAAATTGCCAGGGTCAGCGCCGCCATCTGGAGGCCGAACAGGCTGACCGGTACGCCAGCGACGTGGAAATCCTGGGCGATCGGGGCGATCTGCGCCGCCGCCATCAGGCCCCCCGAGGCGACCATGACGAACATCGCGTACATCACCCAGAAGACCGGCGTGCGCACCGCCTCGCGGGGGCTGCGATCGATCTTCGTCTGGGGCAGGCGCAGGCTCTTGCGCTGCATCGGCACGATGGTGGCGGGCTTGCGCAGCAGGAAGGCGAGGGCAAGCACGATGGCGCCCTGGCCGATCCCAAAATACAGGAAGGCGTCCTGATAGCCACTGGAGGCGATCATTCGGGCGATCGGCACGACGGTGATCGCCGCGCCCGCACCGAAGCCGGCGGCGGTAGCGCCTGCGGCCAAGCCGCGGCGATGCGGGAACCATTTCAGCGCGTTGCCGACGCAGGTGCCGTAGACCGAGCCGGCGCCGATGCCGCCGACCACCGCGCCGAGATAGAGCAGCGCGAGGCTGTCCGCGTAGGCGTCGATCGTCCAGGCCAGGGCGATCATCACCCCGCCGAACGCGACCACCAGGCTAGGGCCGTAGCGGTCCACGAACCAGGCCTCCACCGGTACGAGCCAGGTCTCGGTGGCGACGAACAACGTGAAGGCGAGCTGGATTGCCGCCCGCCCCCAGTGGTAGCGCTGATCGATGGGGTCGACGAACAGCGTCCAGCCGTATTGGAGGTTGGCGATCATGGCCATGCAGATCACGCCGAAGGCGAGCTGCCACCATTTCGCCGACGGCGAATCCTGGCGTTCCATCCCTGAGCCTCACTGGTGGGCGGCGCGTCCTTGAGCTGGCGCGTCTGTCTCGTGCAGGCTCAATCATGCATATTCAGCTCAGGCATGCAATATACCAGGCTGATACGGCGTCGGTTCGCTGTCAGTCCCGGAAATATTGTTCCGTCTGCCGATCAGGTCGCGCTGTGTCCCCAGGTGCCCAGCGTCTGCTCGTCCGCCGGGACAAGCGTCTCATCGATCTCCGGTATCCCGGCGGCATCCTCGGAGATGCCGATCACCGCGCGGGCCGCCTCCCAATCGGGATCATCAGCCACTTCCGACAGGACCCCGCGATCGAGGCCCGTGACGCGCCCGCGATCGAGGCGGACGAAAACGCGGCCGGTTTCGGCCCGGGCGAACCGGACCGCGTCCATCCGACGAAGGCATTCGCGCAGAAAGCTTGTGTTGGCGACCGCCGCTAGGTCGACCCCGCGAAAGACTTCGTCAGGCCCATGGGCGAAGATGTCGACCTTGCGAAACCGGTCGATGTCGATCAACCCCTTCACGTCGAGGATGTTGAGGACCCCGCCGGCCCCGAACGCGATGGTGCGCGGGCGCTCCCCCTGCGGGACGCTGTTGTCGAGGAACTCGCAGACGACCTGTTTGTCCCGGGCGAGCGCCCAGTTGAAGAACAGGCGCGGCATGCCGGTATAGGCCTCGACATTGTGAGCCAGCAGGTCCTCGACCGCCTTGAACCTGCCGAACTGCTCGCCGCGCTTATAGGCGCGCTCCACCGTATCGGCCGGCGGCGTCACCATGAACTGCATGTAGACCCGCTCGCCGAACCGGGTGAGCAACTGGCCTCCGCCATCCGAGCCGGCCTCGGCCTGAAAGCTGTCGAACCGGAACCGGTCGATCAGCAGGTTCGAGATTCGCCGCTCGGCGGCCTTGCGGGTGACGTAGCGGTCGAGCTTCATGTCGATCATCTCGACCTCGTAGCCCGTGAGCGTGCCGGCATACCGGGTCGCCGGGCCGAGGCTGTCGTAGTCGAGCAGGAACTTGCGCCAGACGTCCGGGGTGATCACCGCGAAGTCGGACCAGGCCATGCCGAGCCGCCGGGCCAGCCCGAGCTGGTAGGGCCGGATCGTGCTCTTGCCGGACGCCGAGGCGCCCTTGACGTTCATCACCACCGGATGGGCTTGCGGCGCGAGCCGCCGGTAGCCGCGGGCCTCGACCACGGCAGCGATCCAGGGCTCGATCAGCTCGCCGATGCGGCGGCTCCCGTAGCCGTTCGAGACCAGGGTTCCGGCGATACCGCGCAACAGGGCGGGATCGCGGATCAGCGTGTTCTGCCGGGCGAGAATCCCGGAGACGACGCCGCGCAGCGCCTCGCAGGCGGCGATCTCCAGGCCGTCGCCGGCCTGCAGCGCCCGGCTTTGCCAGGCCTCGAGGTGGTTCAGCGCCCGGGTCGCGGGATCCTGCCGGGGCGGCGGGCTCGGCGGTGGCGGGCGACGCCCAAGCAGCCGGTCGAGCCAGCCGGGCTCCGGGGCTGCCGGGGGCGGCGGGTCGTCGAGGATCGCGGCGATCTCGCGCTGGAGCACGGCGTCGGCCTCGGCGCGTAGCGCCGCCAGGGCCGCTTCGACCTCACCGAGCCGGGGCTCGATGCCCTCGCGCAGGATGGCGGCGACGATCGACCGGAAATTGACGCCGAGATCCGCGTAGACCGCACCCACCGGCACCGACAGGTCGGACATGACCCGGATCAGCACCTCGTGGACGACGAGGCGCCAGGGCCGGATCCGGGTGAGCTGGCGGGCCGGCAGGCCGCACAGGTCGCTCATCTCGAGGGCGTCGCGCAGCGGCGTCTCGACGTGCTCGGGGCGATAGACGGTGATCAGCGGCGTGAAGGCGGCCGGCAGGTCGGATTGGACGCCGGGATTCCACGGCCCGGCGGGCGGCTCGACCGGGAGAGCGGAGGCCAGTCCGGTCACGGATGCGCCCGGGCGGGGCGCAAGAGCCTAGGGCATCGTCCTGAAGATCGGATCCAGGACGATACCCTTAGGTTTTGATGGGGCATCGTCTGTTTTCGGGTGCCGGACAGTGTCTTTCCGGACGATGCCCTAAAAGACCTTCTGGAACCAGCCGTGCGAGTCCTGGGTCGCGCCGCGCTGGATATCGACCAGCATGCCGCGCAGCCGACGCGCCACCGGGCCCGCCACCGCGTCGCCGATGGTGAAGTTGTCCTCGCGGCCCTTCACGGTGCCGATCGGCGTGATCACCGCGGCGGTGCCGCAGGCGAAGGCCTCGGTGAGCCGGCCGGCGCGGACGTCGGCCCGCCAGGCGTCGATCGTGTAGGGCTCCTCCTTGACGGTGAGCCCCGCCTCGCGGGCCAGGGTGATCACCGAGTCGCGGGTGATGCCGGGCAGGATGCTGTCGGAGAGCGGTGGCGTCTGGAGCGTGCCGTCGGCGAACACGAAGAACACGTTCATGCCGCCGAGCTCCTCGATGTAGCGGCGCTCGGCCGCGTCGAGGAACACCACCTGCTCGCAGCCCTGGCGTGCGGCCTCGGCCTGCGCGGCGAGGCTCGCGGCGTAGTTGCCGCCGCACTTGGCCGCCCCGGTGCCGCCCGGAGCGGCGCGGGTGAAATGCTCCGAGATCCAGACCGTGACCGTGCCGGTCGGGTCCTTGAAGTAGGAACCCACCGCCGAGGCGATGGTGACGAACAGGTATTCCGAAGCCGGCTTGACCCCCAGGAACGCCTCATTGGCGATCATGAACGGCCGCAGGTACAGGCTGCCGTCGGGCGTGTCGGGGATCCAGTCGCGGTCGATCTGAACCAGCTTGTGCATCGCCTCGACGAACGCATCCTCCGGGAACGGCGCCATCGCCATGCGCTCGGCCGATTGGCGGAAGCGGCGGGCATTGGCGTCGGCGCGGAACAGGGCGGCCCCGCCATCGGCGGTGCGGTAGGCCTTCAGCCCCTCGAAGATCTCCTGCGCGTAGTGCAGCACCGCGGCGGCCGGATCGAGCGGGATCGCCTCGCGCGCCTGGATCCGCGCATCGTGCCAGCCGCGACCGGCCGAGTACCGAGCTACGACCATGTGGTCGGTGAACACCTTGCCGAAGCCCGGATTCTCCATCAGGGCAGCCCGCTCGGCGCTGGTCCGGCGGGCGGGATGGGCGTGGGTCTCGAACGTCAGGTCGCTCACGGGTGGGGTCCTCATAGACTCAAGCCCTTATGCCGCGCTCCGGCGGATGAATCTACGGAGCGCGCGCATGACTCATGCGCCGGATTTGCCGTGCCGGCGGCTCGCTCGGAGGTCGGCTCAGGCAGCGGGTGCCGGCTCCGACAATTGCATCCGGTGCAGGCGGGCATAGGCGCCGCCGGCCGCGATCAGGTCGTCGTGGCGCCCGGTCTCGATCACGCGGCCGGCCTCCATCACGGCGATCCGGTCGGCCTCCCGCACCGTCGACAGGCGGTGGGCGATCACCAGGGTGGTGCGGCCGCGCATCAGACGGGTCAGCGCCTCCTGGACCAGGTGCTCGGATTCCGAATCGAGCGCCGAGGTCGCCTCGTCGAGGAGCAGGATCGGCGCGTCCTTGAGGAAGGCCCGGGCCAGGGCGACACGCTGGCGCTCGCCGCCGGAGAGGCGGTTGCCGGCGGGGCCGACGCGGAACGCGTAGCCCTCCGGCAGGGCGGTCACGAAGTCGTGGGCGGCGGCGGCGCGGGCCGCCGCCTCGATCTCGGCCCGGCTCGCCCCGGGTCGCCCGAAGCCGATATTGGCCGCGACGGTGTCGTCGAACAGCACCACCTCCTGCGAGACCACCGCGACGGCGGCGCGCAGCGAGGCCAGGGTCACGGCGCGCACGTCCTGCCCGTCGATGGTCACCCGGCCGGCGGTGACGTCGTAGAGCCGCGGCACGAGGTTGAGCAGTGAGGATTTGCCGGAGCCCGAGCGTCCGACAAGCGCGGTGGCGGCGCCGGCCGGAACCGTGAGGTCGATTCCCTCCAGGGCCGGCGCGTCCGGCCGGTACCGGAACTGCACGCCCTCGAACCGGATCTCCCCGGCGGTGACGACGAGCGGCGCCGCATCGGGCGCCTCGCGGATCTGGGGCGCCTCGTCCATCACGTCGAAATAGCGCCGCAACGCCGCCGCCGCCTCCTGCAGGATGGCGTTGAGATTGCCCAAGGCCCGGGCCGGCTGGGCTGCGAGCAGCAGGGCCGCCACGTAGCCGGTGAAATCGCCCACCGTCCGCTCGCCGGCCAGCACCCGCTGCCCGACCAGGACCAGCACGCCGGCCACCGCGATGCCGCCGCCCACCTCCAGCAGCGGGTCGAGCCGCCCGCGGGCATTGGCGGCCTTCATCTTGAGGCGACGCACCTCATGGAGCGCCTGCACCGCCCGGCCCTTGAGGTAGCCCTCCATGGCATAGGTCTTGGCGACCCGGGCGCCCTGCAGGCTCTCGGAGATCAGGCTGGCGGTGGCACCCATCTGCTCCTGGGTGGTGGTCGAGACCCGCCGGAGCTTCTTGCCGATCCGTCCGATCGGCCCGGCCACGAACGGCACCGTCAGGCCGGCGACCAGGGTCAGGACCGGATCCATCCAGATCAGCGCCGCGACCAGCCCGATCAGCATCGCGATGTCGCGCAGCAGCACGGTGGAGATGCGGGTCAGCGCCTCCTTGATGAAGGCGAAATCGGTGGTGAAGCGCTGGGTCAGCGCCGCAGGGCTCTCGCGGCCGAGCTGCGCCAGGTCGGATTCGATCAGGTGGCCGTAGAGTGCCGCCTGCATGTCGGCCTCGACCCGGGTGACGACCCGGTTGGTCAGCACCGTCTGGCCGAACAGCGAGAAGCCGCGCAAAGTTGTCACAACGATTACCACGAGCGGCCCGTAGGCGATGGCCGCCGCATCCTTGCGGTCGAAGGCGTCGAAGGCGGCCTTGATCAGGGCCGGGTACAGCCCGGTTGAGCCGCCCACCAGCGCGATCAGCACCAGCACCACGGCGAGCGTCGCGCGATGGGGATAGAGCCAGGTGCGCCACAGGCGGACGAGGAGGGGGAAAGTGTCGCCGGGGAGGCGCGCCATGGAGCTTACCGGTTGGGTCCTGTCACCGGGCTCCCTGAGGCAAGATCCGCGGCGGCAGCGGTTTGCAGCCGCCGCCGCCGCGGATCAAGTTTTTTGCCGTCGGCCGCATTCAGCGGTCGTCGCCGCCGGGACCGCGCTCGTCGTCGCGATGGCGATGCCAGCCGCCGTGGCGATGGCCGCCCATCGGGCGGGCCAGGATCATCGCGCGCCGCTTCTGGCCCTCGTCGAGGCTCGCGTAGAGCGGCTGCGCGGCGTCGGCGAGCTTGCGCAGAGCCTCGCCCCGGGCGGTGGCGGCATCGGCCATCGCCCGCAGGGCGGCCGGCGCGTCGTCGAACATCTTCGGGCGATCGCGCATCGCCTCGCGGCGCTGCTGGCGCAGCTTGACCATGTCGCGCAGCGCGGCCTCGACCGGCGGCCACAACTTCTCCTGGTCGGCAGTGAGCTTCAGGCCGGCATGGAGCCCGGCGATGCGGGCATCCGCGAAGGCGGCCCGATCCTCCGGAGTCAGCGCACTCCAACGCCCGTGGCCCCGGAAACCGTCGGAGCCACGGTCATGCGCCGCGGCCGCTCCGACAAGGCTCAGGCCGAGGGCACCGGTGACGAGAAGGGCGGCTCTCAAACGTCCGGACATGGCATGCTCCATCTCACGCTCGGTCGCCGCGGCGATGATCCGGCAGCGGCTCACAGCGCGCATCAGGCGCCGGCCGTGTATCCCGCTTGTGTGTGTAACATTGTTACATTACAGGCTCAGTGGCCCCGGTGGATTGGGAGGACAGGACGTGCGCGGGACGGTTCGGTTGGCGTGGCTGGTGGGGCTCATCCTGGGGCTCGGCTTCTCTTTTCCGAGCTGGGCGGCCCCGGACGCCGAGAAAATCCGCGCGGTGGCGAGCTTCTCGATCCTCGGCGATCTCGTGCGTGTCGTCGGCGGCCCGCACGTGGCGGTGACGAACCTGGTCGGCCCCGATTCCGACGCGCACGGCTTCAGCCCGTCCCCGGCCGACGCCAAGAAGCTCGCGACGGCCGACATCGTGTTCGTCAACGGGCTGGGGCTCGAAGGCTGGCTCGACCGGCTGATCCGGGCCTCGGGCACGCGCGCGCCGGTCGTCGTAGCCTCCACGGGGGTGAAGACCATCGCCGCCGTGCACGAGCACGCCCATGCCGACGCCGGTCACGACCACGACCACCACGCGGTCGATCCGCATGCCTGGCAGAGCGTCGCCAACGTGCGGATCTACGTCGCCAACATCCGCGACGGCCTGGCGAAGGTCGATCCGGCCCATGCGGAGGCCTACCGGGCCGCGGCCGAGGCCTACACGGTGCAACTCGACGCGCTCGACCAGGCGGTTCGCCGGGCGGTGGAGAAGATTCCCCCGGAGAACCGCCGGATCATCACCACCCACGACGCGTTCGGCTATTTCGCCGACGCCTACGGCCTGCGCTTCATCGCGCCCCAGGGCGTGTCCACGGAGAGCGAGGCGAGCCCGCGGGATATCGCGGCGATCATCCGGCAGATCCGGCGGGAGAAGGTGCCGGCGGTGTTCCTCGAGAACATCAGCGACCCGCGCCAGATGGAGCAGATCGCCCGCGAGGGCGGCGCCCGGATCGGCGGCAAGGTCTATTCCGACGCTCTGTCCGGACCGGACGGGCGGGCCGCGACCTATCTGGACATGATGCGCTCGAACCTGCGGGCGTTCGACGCGGCCTTGACACCGGGCTGAGCGCACGAAACCCCGGTTTTCAGAGCCGAACCTACGGACGCGCTGCCGGAGTGACACAACCGGAGCGTGCATGGGCCCGCATTCTTTCCCGCCGCGGGAATGACATAGCGTAAACCGCCGGTTAAGAGGCCGCCTCTACCCTGAAACGAAACGGGTGCCAGCCGATCCTCGTATCCGAGGGCTCGGGCCCTTGGGGCCTGGTGAGATCGCTTGGCTCGGAGATCGCGTGGCTTGGGGGCCTGACCGCTGGCGCTTCTATCGGCTCGTGGCGCGCGAGACCGCGCGGACCCTTCGTGCTGTCGGCGCCAGCCTCACCGCCTCGCCCGACATCCTGGCGCGGATGCGCGTCACCGGGCTGGTGATCGCCCCGCAGGACCTGCGCACCTCCGACGCGACCTTCGCCGACGACATCTATGCCGGTATGTTCGTCTTCGCGGGCCGGTCGCTCGCGGCAAGCGGCGGCTCGCCCTTTGACTACGCGGCGCCCTCGCCGGAATGGGCCGATGAGCTCTACGGCTTCGGCTGGCTCCGCCACCTGCGCGCGGCCGACACCGCGCTCGCCCGCGCCAATGCCCGGGCCTTCGTGGCGGATTTCATCGCTGGCCGGGGCGACCCGGCACTGGCCCGCCACACCCCGGTGGCGGCCCGGCGGCTGATCTCGTTCCTGTGCCAGTCGCCCCTCGTGCTCGAGGGGGCCGACCACACCTTCTACCAGAACTTCCTGAAGGCCATCGCCCGCAACGCCCAGCAACTGGAGCGCGACCTGCGGCGGGGCGTGCCGCCGCAATGGCGCCTGAACGCCGCCGTGGCGCTCTGCTATGCCGGCCTGTGCTGCGATGGCATCCAGCCAATCCTGCGCCGGGCGACCCGGATCCTGTCCCGCGAGCTCGACCGGCAGATCCTCACGGATGGCGGCCACCGCTCCCGCGACCCGCGCTTCGCCATGGAGCTGTTGCTCGACCTGCTGCCCCTGCGCCAGAGCTATCTCAGCCGCAGCGTCGAGCCGCCGGCCGCTCTGCTGCGGGCGGTGGATCGGATGCTGCCGCTGCTGCGGCTGCTGCGCCACCCGGACGCGTCGCTCAGCCATTTCAACGGCATGGGCGCCACCGACGCGGATCATCTCGCCACGCTCCTGGTCTATGACGGCGCGCTCGCCCGCCCGATGATGCACGCGCCCAATTCCGGCTACGAGCGCCTGGAGGGCGGCCGGGTCATCATGGTCGCCGATGTCGGCAAGAGCCCGCCGCTGCCCTACTCGCTCAATGCCGGGGCGGGCTGCCTCGCCTTCGAGATGTCGAGCGGGCCGCAGCGCATCGTGGTCAATTGCGGCCTGCCAGCCTCCGGGCCGGACCTGCGCCTGCTCGCCCGGTCCACGCCGGCCCATTCCACCGCCAGCGTCGCCGATTCCTCGTCCTGCCGGTTCCTCACCGCCACGGGCTGGTGGGGCGAGCGGGTGGTCGCCGAGTGGCTGATCCGCCGGCGCGGCGCCGTGGTCCTGCGCGGCCCCGGCGCGGTGGCGGCCGAGCGGGTCGAGGAGGCCGACAGCACCGTCCTCGCCGCAAGGCACGACGGCTACGCGCCGGAATTCGGCATCGTGCACGAGCGGCGTTGGCAGCTCTTCCCCGCCGAGGCGCGGCTCGAGGGCCGGGACGCCTTCTTGCGCCAGGGCAAGGGCCGGGTGCGCGGCCACGACGTGGCGATTCGTTTCCACCTGCATCCCGGCATCGCGGTGCGCGGGGTGCCTGAGGGGCTCGAACTGGCCTCGGCCCTCGGCGAGATCTGGGTGTTCCGGGCCTCGGGCGCCGAGATCGCCATTGAGGAGAGCGTGTACTTCTCCGGCCTCACCGGGCCGCGCCGCACCGACCAGATCGTGCTGCACCTGCGCGTCTCCGACGACGTCGAGGTGCGCTGGAGTTTCGAGCGGCTGGCCTCGGCACCGATGCGGGGTGCGACCGCTCCCTGATCCCGGCTGGCCCCGCGCCCCGGTTCCATGCTACCGCGCGCCGAAATCTCAAGGTTCGGCAAGCTGCTATGGCGCACGATCAGGTGCGGGTCTCCCGCGCGCTTCTCTCGGTCTCGGACAAGACCGGCCTCGTCGAATTCGCCCGGGCGCTCGACGCCCGCGGCATCGCGCTGGTCTCCACCGGCGGCACCCATCGCGCCCTTCAGGAAGCCGGCCTGCCGGTCACCGAGGTGGCCGACCTGACCGGCTTTCCCGAGATGATGGACGGGCGGGTGAAGACGCTGCACCCGGCGGTGCATGGCGGCCTGCTCGCCATCCGCGACAACCCCGAGCACCAGGCTGCGCTCGCCGCCCACGGAATCGGGGCGATCGACCTCCTGGTGGTGAACCTGTACCCGTTCGAGGCGACCATCGCGGCCGACAAACCGGAAGCCGATTGCATCGAGAATATCGATGTCGGCGGCCCGGCGATGATTCGCGCGGCGGCCAAGAACCACGCCGACGTGGCCGTTGTCACCGACGTCTCCGATTACCCCGCAATCCTCGCGGCCCTGGAGCAAAACGACGGCGCCGTGGGCAGCGACCTGCGCTGCCAGCTGGCCCAGAAGGCCTTCGCCCGCACCGCCGCCTACGATACCGCGATCGCCAACTGGATGGCGGTGCAGTTCAAAACGGAGGCGCCGGGCCGGTTCCGCGCCTTCGGGGGCACGCTCGCCCAGAGCCTGCGCTACGGCGAGAACCCGCACCAGTCGGCCGCCTTCTACCGGGCGCCGGGCTTGGTCCGGGCCGGGGTCGCGACCGCCCGTCAGCTCCAGGGCAAGGAGCTGTCCTACAACAACTTCAACGACACAGACGCCGCCTATGAATGCGTTGCGGAGTTCGACCCGGCGCGCGCCGCCGCCGTGGCGATCATCAAGCACGCCAATCCCTGCGGCGTCGCCGAGGGCGCCAGCCTGCTCGAGGCCTACGAGCGGGCGCTCGCCTGCGACCCGACCTCGGCCTTCGGTGGCATCGTCGCGCTGAACCGGACGCTGGACGCGGAGGCCGCCCGCAAGATCGTCGAGATCTTCACCGAGGTGATCATCGCCCCGGACGCGACACCTGAGGCCATCGCCCTGGTGGCGGCCAAGAAGAACCTGCGCCTCCTGCTCGCCGGCAGCCTGCCCGACCCGCGGGCGCCGGGCGAGACCGTCCGCACCCTGTCCGGCGGCCTGCTGGTCCAGGGCCGGGACGCGGTCGTGGTCGACGACATGCCGCTCAAGGTCGTCACCAAACGTGCCCCGAGCGAGGCCGAATCGTCCGATCTCCGGTTCGCCTACCGGGTCGCCAAGCACGTGAAATCCAACGCCATTGTGTATGCCAAGGCAGGCGCCACGGTGGGGATCGGGGCCGGGCAGATGTCCCGGGTCGATTCCTCGCGCATCGCCGCCTGGAAGGCCGCCGAGGGCGCCAAGCGCCTGGGCGTGGCCGAGAGCCTGGCGGTGGGGTCCGTGGTCGCCTCGGACGCCTTCTTCCCCTTCGCGGACGGCCTGCTGGCCGCCGCCGAGGCCGGCGCGACGGCGGTGATCCAGCCGGGCGGCTCGATGCGCGATGCCGAGGTGATCGCGGCCGCCGACGAGGCCGGGCTGGCGATGGTCTTCACCGGGCACCGCCACTTCCGCCACTGAGGCGAGGC
>NZ_LHCD01000069.1:0-7033 GCF_001262595.1 Methylobacterium sp. ARG-1 | reverse complement strand
TCGAGTCATTCAACGGCCGCCTACGGGCAGAGTGCTTGAACGCTTCGTGGTTCCTGTCGCTGGCCGATGCCCGCGAGTGCATCGAGGACTGGAGGTGCCACTATAACGAAGATCGACCCCATACGGCCCTGGGCGGCTTGACGCCCCGAGCCTTCGCCAACCAAGCTGTCACAGCCCGAGAACTTGCATAGGCCGTGGACCACAAACAGGGTCAACTCCAACATGGCACAAAGCCATACCTCAGGGAGGACCACTTTTCAGGGGCAGGTCACGATCACGGGTCCTGATCGCGTTGCAGTCGGACCCAGCCGGTACTGGCTGGCTCGATGCGCCGCCTCGACGTAGAGCGTTCTACGCGCGTCGTCCCATCACGAGCGTGACCAGCTGTCCCGCACAAGTCTCGATGGCGGTAAACCCACGGGAGCGGAGTTCAGCCCCCATGGCGGTGCACGTCCAGAGGTGGCTGCCGCTTCGGGCCAGCCGCAGGGCTGCAAGCGCGGCGCCGACCGGATCCGGAGGCGGAGCGTAGAGCCCGACGACAAGATATCCCTTCGGCTCGAGGGCAACCGTCAGCCGGTCGAGCGCCGTCCGAGCCGCGTCCTCAGAGAGGAAGGGTGCCGGAAGCCACGTCAGCGAGTAGCCGGCTGGATCATCGAACTGGGTCACATCCTGCAGGCGGAGATCGATACGGCTGCGGAATGGGCTTGCCGCCACGTTCGCACGTGCCAGTTCGAGGGCCGGCTCCCAGATGTCCAGGCCCACGACATGCAGCGCGGGCCACTGCGCTGCGGCTTCGAGAGCAATGCCGCCCACACCCGTGCCGACATCCAGGAAGCGCCCGGTGAGTGCGGCTGCAAGCGCCGGGCGCTCGGCTGCCAGGGCCGCCAAGCGCCGTACGACGACGCGTGAGGCTTGGCCTTGGGCCTGCAACATCGCAGGATCGCGGACCTGCCAGACGGGCGGTCGCTCCGGACACTCCAACAGGTCCCGCGCCTCCTGCAGCGCGTGCGTGACGGATGCCAGGAACGCGGAGACCTGCGCCTGATCAAGGTCACCGAGGTCCCCCGGCACTACGGCGGCAACCACATCGTGCAACCGGCGCGCGACCTCGGGATGAACCTCCAGCGCCTCCTGCCGCAGGCGTAAGGTTGCACCGATTGCGGCAAGGCCTCTTGCCGCATCACCCATCTGCCGCAGCGTGCGTTCAACGTCTTGGAAAGTCATCGGCGACCGCCAGAGTGATGATCACCACGACGCGGCGTGGCGCCTGAAGGAGAAGAGCCCGGCCCGGCAGGCTCAGAACCGTGCCGGGCCGCGACCCGCAGGGCGATCACAGGCCGTGAGCCTGGGCGATCATCTGTGCCGCCCGCTCCCCGATGATGGCGCACGGGGCCTGAATGTTTCCCGCCGTCACGCGCGGCATGATCGAAGCATCCGCGATGCGCAGAGCGTCGATCCCGTAGACGTTCAACGATGCATCGACCACCGACATGGCATCGCGGCCCATCTTGGCCGTGCAGCTCTGGTGCCAATAGGTCACGGCAGCATCACGGATGAAGTCTTCGAGCGCGTCTCCCTTGATGTCGCCCGGCACGGCCTCTCCGCGGACATGCGGCCGAAACGCCTGAGCGTTGCCCAGCGCGCGGCACAGATCCACGCAGGCGACGGCCGTCGACATATCCGCGGGATCGGACATCATGTTGGCCTCGATCGCCAACGGCACCAAGGGGTCGGCGCTCGTCAGCCGAAGCCGGCCGCGGCTCGCCGGGTGCGCCAGACCGGCGAACATCGTCCAGCCCTGCGCGGGCACGCCGCGCGCCGCGGTCCGATCGCTCGGCACGGGAAATTCGACCTGGCAGAAGAGCACATCCGGCGCATCGAGCCCGGGGCGGCTCGTCCAGTACAGGGTCGCCTCGCTGCCGCTGTTCCGGGGGGCGATGGGTTCGGCATACTCCCAGATGCATCCGAACGAGACATGGTCCTGAAAATTCTGTCCGACGCCCGGCAGGTGCTGCACCACCGGGATGCCGAAGCGCGTCAGCTCCGCATGGTCCCCGATGCCGGAATGCATCAGAACCTTGGGCGTCTGGATGGCGCCCAGCGACAGCACCACCTCGGCCCGGGCTCTGATTTCCAGGACCTGCCCGGCGCGAACCACTTCGACGCCGACCGCGCGCTGCTGCTCGATCAGGACGCGCCGCACGGTCGTGTCTGTGAGGACCGTCAGGTTGGGGCGGTCGAGCCAAGGGTGGACATAGGCCCGATAGAGCGATTGGCGCCGGCCGTCGCGAACCAGCATGTCTGAGATCGCGGCGCCGCCCGGTCCCTCCATCATCACGCCGTTCGGATGCGCGAAGGTCGGGATGCCGACCTCGCGGGCCGCATCGAGCATCGCGTGTGCGATGGGGCTGGGATCCGAGGCGGGCTGGACCCAGACCGGTCCGGAATCGCCGCGATACCGAGGATCGGGCGAACCCTGCCAGTTCTCGATGCGACGATAGATCTGGAGGACGTTGTCGTAGCTCCACCCGGCATCGCCGGCCTCCGCCGCGAAGTAGTCCCAGTCGCTGCGGTGCCCGCGCGCCCAGACCATCACGTTGATGCTGGAGCCGCCCCCGAGACCTTTGCCCATCGCCATCGACAGGGCCCGACCGTTCAGGTGGGGGTTCGGCTGCGCCTGAAATCCCCAATCCCGCTCGCTGCCCAGGTTGGCCGGCCATTGTGCAGGGTCGAGCACCGTCTCGGCCTCGTCGCTGCCCCCGGCTTCGATCAGCAGCACGCGCAGGTCGGCATTCTCCGCAAGGCGCCGCGCCACGACCGAGCCTGAGGATCCGGCGCCGCAAATGATGACGTCGTATTGCGACCGCAGCTCCGCGACCAAGCGGTGCTGGTTCTCCTGCGCGCGCCGCGATGAATCACGATCTTCGAGACGAGACTGGCTCACGATATATGAAGTCCTTCTTCTGCCGCGCGGCCGTTGCTGATGAACAGCACGGCTTCTCCCGGCATCACTGCGGTGCCCGCGGCAAAGGTGCTGAGCCGCCGGAATTCGGGTGGATGTTCCATGCCTTCGGCTTCCGTGACTGTGATCGTCGTCACACAGGAAGCATCGCTGACGTTGACGAGGGCCTGTTCGCAGCCGTCCCCAAATGCGTTACGGACCCGACCTATCTGGCTGCGCAACTCACGCGAGATTCCGGTGCTCTTCATCGATCTCACAGGCTTGGCCGGTCCGACGAGTGAGCCCCTCGGCCCGGTCCGCACCCGCGCCCGCCTCACAACGTTCCACGATCTCGTGGATGAGACCGCCTCGTCGTCAGCGCCGATCTCCTGACGGCTACCGGTATCGCTGAGCCGGGCGGCCTCTTCGACGCGCGGCGGACGGCGGCCATCCGCGGACGGTTCCGACCCATCGAGGTTTGGTTGGAGCGTGAACCCGCGCCGCTGCCGTAGATCCCGCGCCGCGCCGGGCGTCCGGCTCTCTGTGACCGGGATCACAGCGACCGGCCATCGTCGGGCGCAGAGTGCTGTCACCCTAACATGGAGAAGCACGATGAAGACGATTTCGACGAAGACGATGATGGTCGCGGGGCTCGCGCTCGCAACACTGGCCTTCGGTGCTGCCAGCGCCGACGCCCGCGGGTTCAGTCACGGCGGCGTCGGCCATCAGGGCGGTTTTGGCCATCGCGGATTCGGGTACGGCGGATTTGGCCACCCTCGATACTTCCACCACCGTGGATTCCGTCGGCGCTTCGGCGGGTTCAACTGGGATTATCCCGCAGGCAGCTACTTCCTCAGCTCGGATTTCGGGGATTGCCGCTTCGTCTACAACCCTTTGTTCTTCGGACACGAGCGCGTCTGCAGCTGACGGAGCTTCCGCCTCGGCTCATTGAGCCCTCGGCCAGAGACCAGCTGCCGCTGCACACGCAGCGGCGGCCGGTTGGCCCACCTCGGCACACCACCGCTTGCTGTGACGACGGACTGATTGACGGCACCCCCGCCCCATTCGTGCCGAAGACGCCGCGCGAATATCGAAACTGGAACCGCAACCGCATTAGAGGTGTAGCTCGCTCCTGCGCGGAGCGGTCGCGAGTGTGTCGCCGCCGTCGCGCGTTCGCTTGTAGGCGTGCACGTGACCGTGGTGATGGTGGTTCCACCAAGGATGATGTCAGTGCCGGAATCCAGGCGCGTCACGCGGCCGGAGTCTGCGCCGGGGAGCAGGGCGATGGCGGCGACGCGGAAATCGGCAGGTGCAGCTCAGCAGGTCGAACCCGCCAAGCACCTCACGCCTCCTGATTTCTACGGGAGCCTGCCGCGGTTCACCACCTTCTCCAGCCTCATGGATCCAGTCCTCTATCGGCCGCTGCCCACGACGTGGTGGCTTGGTGTGGCCGATGTCGTCGGCTCCCAGCAGCAGATCGGGCTGGGCCGCTACAAGGCGGTCAATGCGGCCGGCGCAGCCATCATCGCGGCCGTCTCCAATGCTCTCGGCCGGCGCGAGTTTCCCTTCGTCTTCGGCGGCGATGGGGCAAGCTTCGCCATTGCCCCGGAAGACGTCGACACCGTTCGAGAAGCGCTGGCGGCAACGGCCGTCTGGGTCCGTGAGGCGCTGCAGCTCGAGCTGCGCACCGCTCTCCTGCCGGTCTCAGCCGTGCGCGATCGCGGGCTCGACGTGCGCGTGGCCCGCTACGCGCCCAGTGCTCACGTTTCTTATGCGATGTTCAGCGGAGGCGGTCTGCCCTGGGCAGAGGCTGCCATGAAGGCCGGCGACTATGCCGTCGCACCGGCCGAGCCCGGCAGCCAGCCTGACCTGACCGGCCTTTCCTGCCGCTGGCAGGAGATCCGTCCCCGCCATGCACTGATGCTCTCGCTCATGCTCGTGCCGCAGCACAGCGGCGACGCGCCGGCCTTTCGGCAGCTTGTGCAAGAGATCCTGCACAGCCTGGAGATCAGTGCCGAGGTCGCACGTCCGATGCAGGACGACGGACCGCAGATGCACGGACCGTGGATGGGGCTGGATCTTGAACTGCGCGCCATGCCGGGCTCTCGGAAGAGCCGCCTCTGGCGCAAGCTCCGCCTCGTGGCACGATCGATTCCGGAATACCTGATCTATCGCACAGGCTTGCGGTTAGGCGCGTTCGATCCAGCCGCGCTTCGGCACGAGATCGTCGGGAATACGGACTTCCGCAAATACGATGATGCGCTGCGGATGACCTTGGATTGCACTGAGGCCTTCGCGGATCGGCTGGAGGCGCATCTCGCCACTGCAGAGGCACAGGGGATCTGCCATTTCGGCTTGGAACGGCAATCGGCTGCGCAGTTGACCTGCATCAGCCCTCCGGTTCCGAGCAGTGGGCACATGCACTTCATCGATGGCGCTGGCGGAGGCTACGCCGCGGCCGCCGCACGGCTGAAGGGTCGGGCGGCACGTGTCGGGGCCGTGGTGCCGGCCGGCCCGTGAGGCGGCTGTAAAGCGTGGCTGCTGCCGGATGAAGCGTGGACGCTCGGCGCGACCTACCGCGAGCGGTGTTCAAGATCCCTGTGCGCACCGCATCAGCGAGCGTTTGGTCGATGGCGGAACCTTCGCGGTCGGCGCAAGCCTGACCCGTACCGATACCTGCGAGCGGCGACCGATCGAAGGGCTGAATGTCGGGTTTGGCGTGCGTCAAAGAGGCGATCGCAGTCGACGAGACATTTCGAGCTCACGGCTTCGAGTCCGCCTGCGCTCGCAACGACATCGACCATCGGCTGACAAGGCCGCGTCACCCCTGGACCAACGATCAGGTCGAGCGAATGAACCGGGCAATCAAGGTTGCGACGGTCAAGCGCTACCACTACGACATCCATGAGCATCTTCGCGCTCACCTGGCCGACTTCGTCAGCGCCTACAACTTTGGCCGCTGCATCAAGACCCTGCGTGGCCTCACGCCCTATGAAGCCATCTGCAAAACATGGTCCGCCGAGCCCGAGCGATTTCGGTCAAACCCGCTCCACCAAATGCCGGGACCAAATATCTAGAGCGTGTTATGAACCTGTCATCAATCGACCGACCTGACTGAGCATGAGACGGACGAAAGCGACCATATGTAGGCCTGCCAACGTGCTGGGGTGACCTTCATAGTCCTTGACTAGCCGTCGACACCGGGGGCCAGGCAAACGAGCGCTCGACCACCCAGCGGCGCGGCAGCAGCACGAAGCCGCGCTTGGCCTCGGGGGCTTTGACGACCTCCAGGTCGATCCCGTGTGCCCGAGCGGCTTCCGCGGCCCGCGCGCCGGTGTAGCCCTGATCGACGAAGGCCGTCTCGACGCTGCCGCCCGTCTCCGCCTGGACCTCGGCCGCTAAACGTCCGACCTCGCCGCGGTCATCGGCATCGGCCGGTGTGACGTGCAGCGGCACCACGTGGCTGGGGGTGTCGACCGCCAGATGCACCTTCCAGCTCCGCTTGCGCTTGGCCCCGTCGTCCCGCCCGCTCGCCACTCTCCGGCGAGGAGCGCAGCGTCCGGCTGTCCAGGATCACCGCAGACGGCTCCGGCTCGCGATCCCCCGCCATTCGCAGCACCGCCCGTAGATCGCCAGCCACATCCGTGAAGCCCGCGGCCGACAACCACCGCTGCGTCTGCTGGTACACCGCTGCCCACGGCGGCAGGTCCTGCGGCATGAACTGCCACGGCGCCCCCGTCTTCACGATGTACCGCAGCCCGTTGAACACCTCCCGCAGCTCGTGGTCGCGCTGACCCGAACTCTCCCGCAGCAGCGCACGGTACGGCGCAACAACCGCCCATTCCTCATCGGACACATCAGACGGGTAGCCAGAACGATCTAGTGCACTGACGCGGTCAGAGGATTCACGGGGGGCGTGATGCATGCGAGTCTGGGCGATGGCTCAGACCGTCTGCGTGCTCCTCGACGACGCCACCAAGTTGGCGTTGTCCACGATCGCCGGTGATCGATCCCGCCCGCTCAAGCACATCCTGCGGGCGCGCATCGTCCTGCTCTCGTTCGAACGCTTGAGCGTGCAGGACGTGGCTCGGC
>NZ_LHCD01000068.1:0-7353 GCF_001262595.1 Methylobacterium sp. ARG-1 | reverse complement strand
GCCGGTGCCCGCCAGCGTCAGGGTGTTGGCGAGGGTGACGCCGTTGACGTCGAGGGTTCCACCGGCGGTGACGGTGGCGACGGAGGTGCCCAGCGCCGCGGCGTTGGCCGCGCTGAGGGTGCCGGCCGCGATGGTGGTGGGGCCGGAATAGGTGCTGGCGCCGGTCAGGGTCAGGGTGCCGGCGCCGGCCTTGGTCAGGCCGCCGGTTCCGTCGAGGGTGCCGGCGAAGGTGGTGGAGGTGCCGTCGCCGCCGGCGGCGAGGCGGGCGGCGCCGAGCGCGACGCGGCCCTGCCCGGCGAGGGATCCGATGGTCTCGCTGTCGGCGAGCGCCAGCGTTGCGCCGGCCGCGATGGTGACGGGGCTGAGATCGCCGATGGCCTGTCCGCCGCGGGCGAGCAGGGTGCCTTCCGCGATGGCGGTGGCGCCGGTGTAGGTGTTGGTGCCGGATAGCGCCAGGGTTCCTGGGCCGCGCTTGGTCAGTCCGCCGGGTCCGGTGAGGGCCTGGGCGAGGGTGAAGGTGTTGGCCGGATCGGCGATGTCGAGGCCGCCGCCGTTCCGGCCCCAGGTGATCGGGCGGGTGGTGGTGGCGAAGGCGGTTCCGGTGACCTGGAGGGTTCCGCCGTCGAAGGTGAGGGGACCGCTGGCGGCGCCGAGGCTGGCATCCCGCGCGACCGAGAGGGTGCCGCCGGCGAAGGTGACGCCGCCCGAGAAGGTGTTGGCCCCGGAGAGCGTCAGCGTCCCGAGCCCGAGCTTGATCAGACTGCCCTGGGTGGGGATGTCGGCGAAGGAGGCGATCCGCAGGGGCTCGAACCGAGACTCGTTCTGCCAATCGCGGACGATCACAGCCATAGTTTTGTCGTAATCGGCGCTGGTCAGCCCCGTGAGATAGCTGTTCAGGCGGTTGCCCATGTCGGTGCGGGCAGAGGCGTAGGCCGGGTCCGTGAGGGGCCAGACGCCGTCATACCCGTTGGACCGGACGAACGTCGCCAGGACCTGATTGGCGACGGGATCGTCGTTGGCGGCCTTGATAGCGGTCACGATCCCGGATTCGCTGCCGTTGCGCAGGGCGCTGACGACGCCGTCGAGCGCAGTTCGGCTGGCCGGGAGGCCGGCCGTCAGGACCGGGGTCTGAAGGCGTGAAGCGAGGGCGGCCTTGCGGGTCGCCCAGGTGGCCGCCTCGGCGTCGTTCTCCTGTTTGCGCTGGATCAGCGCGTCCTCGGAGATGTCGTTGGACCACGTGTCCTTCACGCCCGCGGGGAGGTTCGCGGCGACGAACCCCAGGAACTGGCCAGGCCCTCGCATGGCCTTGTCGAGGTCGATCAAACCCCAGCCCCAGACCGCGTTGGGCGCATTGGGGTTGGCGTCGGGAACGCCGTCGACGGCATCGCGGTGATGGGCGGTGGTGAGCAGGACGTCGCGGGCCTGCGTGTTGGTCATGTACGGATAGCGCTGCATGATGACCGCCAGCGCGCCGGTGGCGTGTGGCGCCGCCATCGAGGTCCCGCCGACCGTGGTGTAGCCGGTCTGATGGTTCGGATCGATGCCCCAGTCATTGGCATTCCAGACGGCGTTTCGCGTGTGCGTCGGTGCCGTACTGTTGATATCCTCGCCGGGGGCAACGACATACCAATACTTGGCAATGCCGGCTCGATTTGAGAATCCGGCAAAGATGACATCCTCCGGATCCGTGCTTTTGTTGACGCCTCGATCGGCCGCGCCGACCGCGAGCCAATTCTTTTCGATGTCCGGCCGGAAATATGGCAGGGACGAGCGAACGTTCGGATTGTCCCAGCCGGTATTTCCCGCAGCGAAGACCTGGATGATGCCGTATTGCCTGGTGACATCGGACAAGGCATCGACGTAGCCAAGCTGGCCGTCGAATTTCGTGTAGGCTTGGCGTAAGCCTGGGACGGTGTTGTAATTGTCGGTGGGCGGCGGGCTGCCCCAGGACGAGTTGATCGCCCGGGCGCCGGCGGCTGCGAGACTGCCATAGGCGTTCTTGAAATATGCGTAGTCGGCGTTCGCTCCGTAGATGCCCTCATCCGTCGCATGGGTGTTCGTCACGTAGACATTCGCGTCGAAGGCCACGCCGTGCATGCCGACGCCGTTGCGGGCGGCGGCGATCGATCCGCTCACGTGGGTGCCGTGCGGATCGTTGAAAGCGGGATCGTAGGTGCCGGGAACTGTATAGGGCTCGCCCTTGTCAAAGAAGCTCGGCTGCGGAGACCGGTCGTCCGGCGCCCCGGACCCGTTCATGAAGTAGTAGCCGTCCGATCCGAAGGTTCCGGTGATCGTGAGCGGCTTCACGCGGCCGTCGGCGAATTCCGGATGGGCGGCGTAGATGCCCGAATCGACCACGCCGAGCGTGACGCCAAAGCCCGTGTAGCCGGCCGCATAGGCATCGGCGGCGCGCATCGCATCCAGGCCCCAGTCGGCCCGGTATTCCGGGGTGCGCCATGATTCCGGATCGGTGGTTACGACGCTCTGCGCGAGGGCGAGGTTCGGACCGGACCAACCCAAGACCGCGAGGCCCAGGCTCGCACGCCATGAGATCGATAGAACTGAGTCCCGAAGACGTCTCTTTTCCGCGACGAACAATGGATATTCAGTTGCTTTGCACATTTGATCCGCTCGCGATCCAAATTTTTGCATGAATGCAAGATGTATCGTCGGATCTTAAATCAAATCCGACTCTCGTCTCGCGCCTATGCTCACGGCAGATCTAAGTGTAGCTTTAAGTTTAACGCAACTGACAAATTTAGACTTTGAATTTGGCTATTTATACGTTTCGTAAATATGAATTTGCCGGCGACGTCCGTGTTGGTCGGGCACCGGCTAACCGATTACATCAACCGTTCTCCGTATTGGCACAAAATTTGCCTTTTCGTCGAAATCGGCAGGGTCGCATCGATCGGCGGGCGTGCGGCATTTTCGCCACACCCTGACGGCTTGCCGAGGCGGGGCGGCCCATCTTCGACCGAGCGGATCGTCCGAACGCGCCTTCGGCGAGCGGAAGCTCTCGATCCGGGTCGGAAACTGCGTTCGATGCACCGGACGGCCAGACGAGTTTCAAACATGAGGCAACCGCCGCCGAGATGGGCGGCAGCTCGGCACACCGGCGGTGCGCCCATCGCGGCCTCAGCTGACCTCGGGCGGCGAAGCCTCGTCCGCGAGGTCGCAGGTTGATCGAAGGCGGCCTGAAGCCGGCAGTTGCCATCGAGAGTTCACCTGGGGCGCGCCTCGCCCCGCCTGGAGAGGCTCGCGTTCCAGCGCCTGCTGTGAGCGCTCATGATTGGCGAGGGCGCGCGCCCGGCTGACCCGCAACAACCTTCACACGAACCTAGTCGGCGGTTTCGTTCCCGCCCTCTCGCGCGGGGAGGGTGTGCCGGCCCCGACCTGTGGCTATTGAGCCACAGGTCCGGCTAAACGGTCGCAGTCGGCGCAATTTGCGCTCCATCCGGGCTGGGCCCTCAAAGTCGCCGGAAGCAATTATTGTGCCAGAATTTCGGAATGCCAGGATCTGCCGCAATCGGTCGCCAGACAAGCTCTTGAATGGATAATTATTAATACGTAAATACGGCTAATCCGCCCGTATAATACAGCATTTAATGATCGCTCTTGCTCGGTTGCGGAGTTGTTTTTTAATCTCACCGTCATGAACGGCGCAGATTTTGTCTTACGCTCTCCCGGTTTTGACTTAGACAACCGACGGTCTTGCTTCGGCTGCACGGAGAAAATATCGGAAATTGCCGCACAATTCTCTGGAACGACAGGATTGATCGGAGAAACAAAGTGACCGGCGGTGATCCGATTCATCGCCCGGCGTTCGCGCACCGGACGCCCGACCGCGATTTCCCGCCCTGCCCACAGGCAGAGCTTGGTCCCGTTCCAGCCATCCGCCTCTTTCCTGTCTGCCGGGCCGATCGAGGCCGTGGCGACACCCGTCTCGCGGCCGCTCCCGCCGGCGCCCGTCACGGAGGGCAGAGGCCCCCGTGAGTCCGTCCGCGGCTCGCACGGCGCGCCCTGACCCGTCGAACACCCTTGTCCGAATGCCAGCTCCGGAGATCGACCATGTTCCTTGGCCTGCCCGCATCACGGGGGCGACTGCGCGTCTCCGGAACCCTCCTGGGCGCCCTCTGGCTGACCGTGCCGGCCTCCGCGCAGGCGACCGATCCCCAGGACCAGATCGCCCTGCGTGAGGTCGTCCGCGCTGCCTATATCCGCGCCGGCCAGATCAAGACCGACGCAGAGATCGACGCCTTATCGGTCTCCGCCCGGCCGCTCGTGACCTTCGATCCGCGCGCCGCGACGGAAGCCGACATCGTCGGTCTCGTCGGGCGGCTCGGGTTCACGGATGCCTCGGTGCCGAAGCCGCCGGCCCCGGTCTCCCTGACGCGGACCCTCTCGACCGATCCGCTGCCCGATTACGGCGGCGTCGACCTGACCGGACGGACGGCCGTGGACCTCGCCGGCATGCTGCAACGGGGCGAGACGACGTCGCGCGAGATCGTGTTGCAGTACATGTACAAGATCCAGCAACTCGACCATGCGGGCCCGGCCCTGCGCTCCGTCGAGCAGATCAATCCGGATATCCTGACGCTCGCCGACAGGGCCGACGCGCAGCGGGTGGAGGCGCAGCGCGAAGGCCGGACGCTGCCGCCGCTCTTCGGCGTGCCGGTCCTGCTCAAGATGAACATCGGCACCGCCGACGATCTGCGCACCACCGCGGGCTCGGCCGCCCTGATCGGATCCCGTCCGGCCGCCGAGGCGACCCTGGTGACCGGGATGCGGGAGCAGGGCCTGCTCATCATGGGCAAGGCCAATATGGGCGAGTGGGCCGGTCTATCGAGCAACAATCGCAGCGACACCGGCGGCCAGACGATCAGCCCGTTCGATCCGTCGATCGCGGTGGCCGGATCCAGCAGCGGGCCGAGCATCGCGGCCGCCATGCGCTTCGCGCCGCTCACCGTCGGATCGCAAACCTCCGACTCGATCATCTATCCGGCCCAGCAGCAGCATCTCTACGCCCTCAAGCCGACGGCGGGCCTGATCAGCACGACCGGCATCGCACCCTATTCCCAACAGATCGACACCGCCGGCCCGATGGGCAACAGCGTCCATGACCTCGCCCTCGCCCTCAACGGGATGGTCAAGCTCGACACGACCGACACGCGCAGCAAGGATTTCGTCCGGCCCGCCGACTACAATGCCGGCCTGACCGGTGACCTGACCGGCCTGAAGGTCGGCATCTACAGCGCGACGTCGACCGAGGATCCTCAGCGGCCCGCGCAATTCAACTCCCTCGTCGGCGGAATGCTGACGGCCTCGCACGCCGCCGTCGTGTCGCTCGATCGTGCCGGGGTCGATGGGGCGGTCAAGACGGCGGTCCTGGCGATGCCGGACGACGATCTCGCTCAATTCGTGGCGTTTGCCGATTCGTCTGCGCAGATCCCGACCGATCCCACCGCCCGGGCCACGTTTCTGAACAATTATCGGCAAACCTTCACCGACGGGGCGAAGCGGGTCGAAGCCGCGACCAACGGGGCCGTGCCGTTCTACTTCTACGGTGCTTACGCTTCGATCTCTAGCTATCTTGCCTCTCGTGTCTCATCGCCCGACGATTACAAGAGCGCGCTCGTTCGACTGCTGGGAGACAAGTTCTCGCGGCTGAACGTGGATCCGAAGGTTTACGCCCGCACGATCGACGACCTCGTGGCCTTCGCCCAGAAGAACCCCAGCCTCAGTGGCGATGCAGCCCTGGCGGGTCTGGCCTCGGATAAGGTCGGCCACTTCACCTCCATCGACGAGTTCAATCGCGCCTACGCGAACTGGATCCGGATCTCGACGGCGCTGATGTCGAATGTCCGCAATGCCCTCGGTGTCGATGCGGTGATCGGCTTCCTCGGCACGGACGACGACACCAATGACGGCCTCGGCATCTTCACTTTCTCGACGGAACAGACCTCCGCGTCGCCTCAGCTCAACGTGCCCTTTCAGGTGGACGGGGCGCCGGCGAACGTCCTCATCGACGCCAACCCTTATCAGGAGCAGACGCTGCTGAGGATCGGCCAAGCCCTCCAGCAGCAGCTGAACTCCGACAAGTTCCGGCAATATCAGGCCACGGCGCCCAATCCCCCGGCAACGGGGTACGGGGACGATCAGCCGGACGATTCCGGGCCGCTTCTGCCACTCGTCCTCAAGAACCTCGACGACCATGGCCGCGCCACCAAGGCCCATCTGCTGACGACCGAGATGGCGCCGCTGGTGCTCAACGTCACCGACGCGACCACGCCGCCGCACTTCGACGGGCGTATCTCCGGCAATGGCGGCTTGATCAAGGACGGACCCGGCATTCAGCTCCTGACCGGGACGAGCGACTTCACCGGCGGGGTCTTCGTCTGGCAGGGCGGGCTTGCCGTCGACAAAACCGAGGCACTCGGCGACCCCAGCAACACCGTGACGTTGGAGAACAAGAGCGCGCTGATCGCCACCCAGAGCCTCCTCCTGGGGCGGCCCGTCATCCTGTACAACGGCGGCACCCTCGGGGTGCTGGCCGGTGCGACGCTCACGGAGGATGCGGTCGTGTCCGGCAATGACGGCCTGTACAAGACAGGCCTGGGCCGATTGAGACTTCTGGCCGACAACACCTATACCGGCGGCACGCATATCGTGGCGGGCACGGTTTCGGTATCGCGGGAGGCGAATCTCGGCCAGGCCTACGGCGCCGTGACGATCGGCGATGGCGCCGCCCTGGAGGCGACGGCGAGTTTCACGACCACGCGCCCCTTCACCCTGGAGGGTATCTCGGGCCTGGCCGTCGACCCGGCTCAGACCCTGACGGTGTCGAACGTCGTGTCCGGCCCGGGGACGTTGTTCAAGCTCGGGCTCGGGACGCTGACGCTCTCCGGGGCCAACACCTTCTCGGGCGGCGTCACCTTCGCCGGCGGCACCCTCTCGGTGGCCCGCGACGCCAGCCTCGGTGCCGCGGGCAGCCCACTCACCTTCGACGGCGGAACCCTTCAGGTCACCGGAACCGCCTTCACCGCCACCACCCGGCCGATCACCTGGGGCCGGAACGGCGGCGGCCTCGACATCGCCGATCCCGCCAACACCTTCACCCTCGCCCAATCCCTCGCCGGACCCGGCGGACTGACCAAGCGCGGCCCAGGAACCCTGGCGCTATCCGGCACCAACACCTACACCGGCGCCACCGCCATCGCGGAAGGCACCCTGCTCGCCCGCGGCGGACAGGCCATCGGCGATCTCAGCCCCGTCACCATCGCGGCCGGCGCAACGCTGGCGCTCGCCGACAGCGAGACCATCGGATCCCTCGCCGGGCAGGGCCGCGTCGCG
>NZ_LHCD01000067.1:0-8802 GCF_001262595.1 Methylobacterium sp. ARG-1 | reverse complement strand
CAAGGCACGGGAGAGTCGGTCGCCGCCAGACCCGCACAACGCAATCACACCATTCCCTCGATCACGATCAGCGCGACGGCCCCGGAGCCCGCCCCCACAGGCGATCAGCCAGCCCGGACCAGCCGCACAACCTTGGCGCGGGGTGGAGCAGCCCGGTAGCTCGTCAGGCTCATAACCTGAAGGTCACAGGTTCAAATCCTGTCCCCGCAACCAAATACTTCTCGACGATACCATCCATCAAAAACCCGGTTCGCTAACGCGAGCCGGGTTTTTCGTGCTCGGGGTTAGATCTGGCGCGAACGTCCGACAGTCGGATGCGGCCCGGTCGCCCGGAACCGTGGCGGCGCGTCGAGGCAGGGGAGGGGGGGCCGCGACGCAGCCGCGCCTGCCGCCTTGCTGTCAGTCGAACTCGATGACGATCTTTCCGAAGGGGCCGCTCTCCAGGTGATCGAGAGCGGCGGGCACGTCCTCGAGGGCGTAGCGTCGATCGATCACCGGCTTCAACGCCATGACGTCCACGGCTCGGACGAGGTCTTCGAGGGCACGCCGATGGCCGACGCGGATGCCTTGGACCGTGGCGGATTTGAGCAGCAGGTTCCCTGCGGCGCCCGACAGGTCGTATCCCGCGATGACGCCGATCACCGAGACGCGCCCATCGACGGCCACGGCTTCGAGCGATCGCGCAAGGTGCGCGCCCCCGACGATCTCCAGGATGTGGTCGATCCCGCGATCCGCGGTGAGCCGATGGACGGCATCGACCCAGCCGTCGCGGTCAATGGCGTGGTCGGCACCGAGGGCGCGCGCGCGTTCGCGCTTCTCGGGGGCACCCGAGGTGACGAAGACCTCGGCGCCGTGCGCCTTGGCGATCTGGAGACCGAACAGGGCGACGCCGCCGGTACCCTGGACCAGCACGCTCTGGCCCGCCTTGAGCCGCCCACGCTCGACGAGCGCGAACCAAGCCGTGAGACCGGCACAGGGCAGGGTGCTGGCTTCCGCAAGATCGAGGCTGTGCGGAGCAGCGACGCACCAATCCTCCGGTACGGCGATGTACTCTGCCAGGACGCCGGGATGGACGCCGCCGAGACTTCGGACATCCAGAGTCTTCGCGGTTCCCGGGGCCGGGCCGTCGATCCAGCCTGGGAAGAAGGTTGTGAGAACCCGGTCGCCCACCCGGAAGCGTGTGACGCCCGCGCCGATGGCCGCGATCGTCCCGGCGAGATCGGATGCCGGGGTGAACGGGAAATCGAGAGCCAGCCCCATCCCGTGCTCGGTCACGAGCGCGTCGCGGTAGTTCAACGACACCGCCGCGGATTTCACCAGGATGTGCCCCGGCCGCGGTTCAGGGATGGGGACCCGTTGCAGCCGGAGAGCCCCGCGGCCGAAGCCGGCCATCTCCCAACGCCTCATCATGGTCATTCGCGAATCTCCGATCTTGTGCCGACCGGTGATGCGTAGCGTTGATCGACAAACCTCTGTGGCGATAGTTCGGACCCGGACCGGTGCGTGCGGGGCAACAATGATTCCGGGTGATCTGCTGGCGGACCTGCCGATGTTCGTCGCGGCCGTCGAGGCCGGCAGCTTCGCCGCGGCGGCCGCGAAACTGAACCTGACGCGCTCGGCGGTCGGGCGAAGCATCGCCCGACTGGAACGCCGGCTCGGTGTCCGGCTGTTCCACCGCACGACCCGCTCGCTCGCCTTGACCGAGGACGGGCTGATCCTGTTCGAGCATGCGCGGCGCGCCCTCAGTGAGGTGCAGCTCGCGACCTCGCTGCTCGATTCCGGCCGGCACACGATCGCCGGTCGGCTGCGTGTCTCGATGCCGGTCTTGTTCGGGCGCCTGCGCATCGCGCCGATCCTGATCCGCCTGGCCGACGCACATCCGAAGCTGGAGCTCGATCTCAACTTCAGCGACCGACTGGTCGACGTGGTGGAGGACGGCTTCGACCTCGTGGTGCGCAACGGCCGGCTGCAGAATTGGCCCGGCTTGATCGCGCGGCGGATCGCGTCCCAGCCCATGCGCGTCTGCGCGGCGCCGCGCTATCTCGATGGCGCGGGCACGCTCGAATCCCTGGCGGATCTGACCGGGCATCACGCCGTGCTCTATGGCCGTCCCGGGCGGGTACGCTCCTGGCTGTTTCCACAACCGGGCGGCCCCGCGACGGAGATCGTCCCGCCGAGCCGGATGCGGTTCGACGATCTCGGCGCACTTCGCGACGCGGCGCTCGGCGGGCACGGCCTCGCCTGGCTTCCAGCCTGGCTGATCCAGGACGACGTGGCCGCGGGACGACTCGTGACCGTGCTCGACCATCTACCGGCGCATGCCTTCGAAAGCCACGCGCTCTGGCCCCAGAGCCCGCATCTGCCGCTGCGCGTGCGTCTCGCGATCGACGCACTGGCAGCGCTGATCGCGGAATCGACCTTCCGGGCCGAGAGCGGCCGATCGCCTGCATCGGCTTGAGACCAGGGGCAGGCGCCATCGGCGCGTCATATCGCGGTTCGGCGCGGCAATGCCGCCGTGCTCGCAACAGCGGATCGGCCTTCCCGGCCTGTCCCGGGCATGCGTTTCCAGCCCCGGTCATCCCCCGTCCGTCCCCAGGGCCGGGCCGCCCGCATTTGGCGTTCGGCACCCGGAGCTTTACAACACGCGCGGGGACGCGGCTTCAGCTGCGGAGGGGGGATCATGACGTATCACCGCGCGCGCCGCGCCGCCGACTGCGAACGGAGCTGAAGACCGCGTTTTGCGCGTGTCCGTTCGCCTGGGTCGATCAATTCTGTCCGGTGCGCCGCGTGCGCTGCCGCGGCTGATGCTTCTCGCGGCAGCGTCGGTGCCGCTCCTTGCCGCGCAGCCCGAGACGGCGCGGGCCTTCGACCTGTTCGGCCTGTTCGGCTCGGAGCCGGAGCCGCCGGCACCGAGCCCGACCGCCCTGCCGTATGCGGTGCGGATCACCGGCACCGACGATTCCGACGTGCTTCAGGCGCTCCAGGACATCTCGACCCTCTACCGCCTGCGCCAGGACCCGCCGCCGGACGGGGAGGGGCTCCTGCGCCGGGCCGAGACCGATCTGCCCAAGCTCACCGATGTCCTGTCGGGCTACGGCTATTACCAAGGGACCGCCGCGATCCGGATCGATTCCGTGCCGGTGGCGGGCCAGGCTGCGGCCGCCTCCGCCGTGGGGGCCGCGGAGCGGTGGCGCAATCGCGGCCTGGTGCCGGTGCGGATCGCGGTGAATCTCGGGCCGCTCTACACGTTGCGCCGGATCACGGTCCGCGACGTCGCCGGCCGGCCCTTCCCCGACGCGGTGCTGCCGCCGCGGATCACCCGGGTGGACGAGGACGTGCCGGCCCGCTCGGCCACGGTGCTGGCCCGGGAAGCCCGGATCGTGGACGAGTTCCGGGCGCAGGGGCATCCCTTCGCCAAGGTGGTGGCGCGCGATCCGGTGGTGGACGATGCCGCCCACGTGATGGATGTCACCTTCACGGTCGATCCCGGTCCGCTGGCCGGGCTCGGGCCGGTGGCGGTCAGCGGTGCGCCGGGGATCGACCCGGCGACGATCCGGTCGTTCATCTATGCCGAGCCGGGGGACCCGTACTCGCCCCAGGCCGTGGCGGCGATCCGCAAGTCGCTGACGCGCATCGAGGCGATCGGGGCCGCGCGGGTCCGCGAAGGGACAGCGCTCGACGCGGACGGAAACCTGCCGCTCTTCGCCGAATTGACCGAGCGCGAGCGCAATCTCGTCGGCGTCTCGGCGCGCTATTCCACGGTCGACGGCCCGGGGGTGCGCGCCTACTACGCCAACCGCAATCTGTTCGGGGGCGGCGAGACGTTCCGGCTCGATGCCGACATCTACTACCTCGGGTTGGGCAACGATCCGTTCGCGACCCAGCGCAAGATCGCCCGGATCGGCACCAACGGACTCGGTGGGCGCCTGTCGGCGACCTATGTCCAGCCGGCGCTCGGCGGCACCCGCAACGATTTCCTGGCCAACGCCTTCATCACCCGCGAGGTCCAGCAGAGCTATCTGGTGGATGGCGGCGGGGTCTCGGCGGCGATCCGGCACCGGTTCTCCGACACGTTCTCGGCCCAGATCGGATTGGATGCCCAGGCCGGTCGCTCGAAGGATGCGCTGGGCACGGTCAATTACCGGCTGATCGGCGTGCCGGCCTCGGTGACCTACGATTCGACCGACAGCCTGCTCGACCCGACCAAGGGGTTCCGGGCGATCGCCTCGCTGGCGGCCTATCCCGGTGCGATCTCGTCGCCCGGGATCATCGTCGCGAAGGCACAGGGCTCGACCTATTATTCCCTGGACGACGAGTCCCGGTACATCCTGGCCGGGCGGATCGGCTTCGGCTCTGTCTCCGGCGCGCCGCTTGGGGACATCCCGGACAATTTCCGCTTCTTCGCCGGCGGCGGCGGTTCGGTGCGCGGCTATCCGTACCGGACGCTCGGGCCGATCGGGCCGTTCAACCTGCCGATCGGCGGCCGCAGCCTGCTGGAGGCGTCGCTGGAGGCGCGGATCAAGATCACCGACACGATCGGGGTGGTGCCGTTCTTCGATGCCGGCACCGCCTTCGCCTCGTCACTGCCGGATTTCGATGAGAAGATCCGGAAATCGGTGGGCATCGGCCTGCGCTACTACACCGGCATCGGCCCGATCCGCGCGGATCTCGCCTTCCCGCTTGATCCCTACAAGGGCGGCCATGTCCGCCCGGCCGTCCTGTATCTCAGCCTGGGGCAGGCGTTCTGAATGGCTGGTTTTTTCGGGACGCTGCTGGCACCTCGGGTCCTTCCCTCCGTCTTGAGTGGGAGCGGGTTCGGCCGGGACGACACCCGGTCGGACGAACAATACGACGGCATCCCATTCCCGCGCCCGCTTAACGACGGCTGCCAAGCTCACAGAGTGCCGGGTATGGCGCAGGTCCCCTCTCCCGTGCGGGAGGGGGACAGGGTGAGGGGTGCGACTTTTCCGGAGAAACCTGGTCCCTCATCCCAACCCTCGCCCGAACGGGAGAGGGGGCTCGTCGTGGCCTTCCCGCACGAATCTGCGCGTCTCGTGGCGCGCAGGGAAGGCAAGAAGGCGGCGCTTGTGCTGGCCTGCCTCGCGCTTCTCTTTATCCTTCTGATCCCCACCGCCGTCCCAACTCACGCCGACGACGGCGAGAAATCCGTGCTCGGCGGGCTCCTGTCCCGGGCGCTCTCGACCCCGTCGTCGCGGGTGGCGATCGGCACGGTGGACGGCGCGCTCTCTTCGGATGCCACGATCCGCGACGTGGCGGTGAGCGACCGCGACGGCGTCTGGCTTAAGCTCGACCGGGCCCGGATCGTCTGGCGCCGGCTCGCCCTGCTGTCGGGACGGCTGGAGGTGGACAGCCTCGAGATCGGGCGACTCGAGGTTCTGCGCCGGCCCATTCCCGGGCCGACCCCGCCGGAGGCCAAGCCCGACGGCAAGCTGCTGCCCGACCTGCCTGTAAAGGTCGAGATCAAGGGGTTCAAGCTTGCCGAGCTGGTGCTGGGCGAGCCCGTCGCCGGTCAGCCGGCGCGGCTCTCGGCGGAGGGCAAGGCCCGGCTCGGGGCGGCCAGCGAGGGGCTCGACCTGCAGGCCAGGGCCCTGCGCCTCGACGCCGCCGGGCGCTTCCTGCTCTCCCTGGTCTACGTGCCGGAGGGCGACAAGCTGGAGCTGAGAGCCAATCTCGTCGAGCCGGCCGGCGGCCTGCTGTCGAAGGCGGCCAACGTCCCCGGCACGCCGCCGATCGATTTCGACCTCGCGGGCACCGGAACCCTCGATGCCTGGAATGCCCGGCTCGATTTCGCCGCCGGCCCGGATATCGGCGCCAAGGGCGGCGCCAAGATCTCCCGGATCGGCGCCGAGCGCCGGCTGGCGCTCGACCTCGCCGCGCGGATCGAGGGCCTGGTGCCGGGGCCGGCCGCCTCCGTGTTCGCCGGCACGACCAAGCTCGACGGCGGCGTCGCCTTCGCGGATAGCGGCGCCTTCCGGATCGACCGGCTGGAACTGACCTCGCGCACCGCCCGGCTCGCCGCCGGGGGCAGCCTGACCAAGGACCGGATCGCCGACCTGACGCTCCAGGCCCGGGCCCTGCCCACCGAGGGCGCGGTGACCAAGGCCGGCGACGCCGAGATCGAAAAGCTTGTCTTCGACGGCAGCGTGAAGGGTCCGCTCACCGCGCCGACGGTGCGGGGCAACCTCGACGCGGCCGGCCTGCGCAGCCGCGAATCGGCGCTGGAGCGGGTCGAGGCGCGCCTCGGGGTCGATCCCCAAGGCGACCCGTCGGCCCAGCGCTTCGCCATCACGGCGGACGGCAAGGTCGAGGGATTGCGGCTGGCAGACCCGGCCCTGCGCCGGGCGATCGGCAGCCGCGCGCAGCTGACCCTGCGGGCCGCCTCCGGGCCGGACGGGGTGATCGACGTCGCGAGCCTCCGGGTCGAATCCGACACCGCGAAGGCGAGCTATGCCGGCCACGTCGGCCAGAACACTCTCGCCGGCACGCTGGACGCCGCCCTGCCGGATCTCGCCGTGTTCTCCGGCCTTGCCGGGCGCGGGCTCGCCGGCAGCCTCGACGCCAAGGCGCGCCTCAGCGGCGATCCGGCCCGCAAGGCGCTGGCCGCCGACCTCACCGTGACCAGCGCTGGCCTCGCCACCGGGATCGCGGCGGCCGACCGGGTGCTCGGCCGCGCCCCGGCGCTCCAGGGCCGGGTTTCGCAATCCTACGACGGCTACGGTTTCGACCACCTGCGCCTGGAGGGCTCCGGCCTGACCGCGACCCTGCAGGGCGAGGCGACCTCGGCCGACGCGAATGTGACCGGACGGGTCGACCTCAAGAACCTCGCCGACCTCGACGGCCGCCTGACCGGCCGCGCCGGCATCGATGCGCGCATGACCGGCTCCCTGGAGCATCCGCTCCTGGCCGCGACGGTCACGGCGCCGTCGGCGACCGCGGACGGCAAGCCGATCCGCGACTTGCGCGCCGAGGCCGTCCTCAGCGACGCGCTGCTGGCGCCCGACGGCACCCTGAAACTGTCCGGCGAGGTCGCCGGCAAGGCGCTGCGCGGCGGCGCCCATGTCGCGAAAACCGGGGCCGACTGGGTGCTCGACCGGCTCGACCTCGATCTCGGCTCCGTCTCCGTCTCGGGCAACGCGATCGTGGCGGCCGAGACCTGGCTGTCGGCCGGGACGCTTTCGGTGAAGGCGGCCAACCTCGCCGACATCTCGCCGCTGGCCCCGGAGCCCCTGGCCGGGCAGCTCGACGCCACGGTGAACCTCGCCCGCGACGGCGGCCGCCAGGACGCGGCGATCCGGGCGACCGGTGCCGCCCTGCGCTACGGCGCTTACGGTCTCAACCGCCTCGACGCCGACCTGAAGGGCCGCGACCTGCGCGCCCACCCGGTCCTCAACGGGCGCCTCGACGCCGACCGACTGCTGGCCGCAGGCCAGCAGATCGATACGGTCCGGCTCGCTGCGCTCAGCAGCCCGGCGGGCAGCGACGTGACGCTCACCGCCAAGGCGCGCGGCTTCAACCTCGACGGGGCGGTCCGGCTCGTGCCGGCCGACGACACGCGCATCGACATCCAGCGACTGTCCGCTGCTCGCGGCGGCGACCGCTTCGCCCTGACCGGTCCGGCCAGCATCACCCTGCGCGACGGCGGCGCGGTGATCGACGGATTGTCGATCACGGCCGGTTCCGGCCGGGTCACGGTCTCGGGTCGGGCCGGCCAGGCGCTCGATCTCAAGGTGGCGATCCGCGCGCTGCCGCTGTCGCTCGCCCGGATCGCCGCGCCGGACCTCGCCCTCTCGGGCACGCTTGACGGCGACGCCGACCTGCACGGGCCGGCCGCGAGCCCGGAGGGCCATTACGCGCTGACCATCTCCAAGCTCGTGGCGCCGCAGACCCGCCAGGCCGGCCTGCCGCCGATAGATGCCAGCGCGAAGGGCACCCTGTCGGACGGGCAGGCCAGTCTCGACGGTCGGGTCACGGCCGGGAAGGGCGTCGCCCTGACGGTAGCCGGCTCGCTGCCCGTGGAGACCGGGGGGCCGCTGAACCTGCGCGCCCGCGGCACCCTCGACGCGTCGCTCGCCAACACCCTGCTGAGCGTTGGCGGCCAGAGCGTCACCGGGCGGATCGCCGTCGACGGCGGCGTCACCGGCACCCTCGCGGCGCCCCGGGCCCAGGGCTCGGCCGTGCTGACCGGCGGCAGCTTCACCGATCCGCTCAACGGCATCCGCCTCACCGACATCGACGGCCGCGTCACCGGCCGGGGCGACAGCCTCGTGGTCGAGCGGCTGACGGCCTCGGCCCGCAACGGCGGCCGCCTCTCGGTAACCGGCCGGGTCGCCCTGGAGCCGGATTTTCCCGGTCAGTTCCACGTCACCGCCGACAGGGCCGAGCTGGTCTCCAGCCCGCTGATGACCGCGGTGTCGAGCGTCGATCTCAACCTCTCCGGTCCGCTCGCCCGGACGTCGCGCATCACCGGCCGGGTCGATGTCGTATCGATCGACGTGGCCGTGCCCGACCGCCTGCCCGCCACGGTCAGGCCGCTGCCGGGAGTCCGCCATGTCAACACGCCGCCGGAGGCCCGGGCGCGGCTGGCCCAGCGGGCCGACCGGAAGGCGGCAGGGAAGCCCGGACGACGCGCGACCAAACCCGCCGTGCCGTTCGACGCCACCCTGGACGTGCGGATCGATGCGCCGAGCCGGATCTTCGTGCGCGGGCGCGGCATCGACGCCGAGCTCGGCGGGTCGCTCCGGGTCACCGGCACGTCGCGGTCGCCGAACGCGGTGGGCGGCT
>NZ_LHCD01000066.1:0-8989 GCF_001262595.1 Methylobacterium sp. ARG-1 | reverse complement strand
CCGGAGGCGACGAGCGGCAGCAGCGCGAACGGCAGCAGCCACAGCCAGGCGGGCGACGCGACCCCGAGCGACTCGACGGCCATCGCTCAGGCCTCCCGCTCGGCGGCGGCGAGCCGGCGCAGGCCGGCCTCGACCTCGGACCAGGGCAGGCTCGCCCGGGCGGCCTCGGTCTCGCGGCCGAAGAAGGCCCGGCGCGAGGCGTCGAAGAACCGGGCCAGGGCTGGTCCCTCCCGGCGGAAGGCCGGATGCCGGTCGAGGAAGGCCGAGAGGTCGTCGGCCAGCACGCGGCGGCCGTCGGTCTCGTCGAGGCCGCGATGGATCAGGCGCAGGGCTTCGCGGTAGCGGGCTTCGCCCTCACCGCCCAATCGGCGCAGGGCGCGCGCGGCCCGGGCGAACGGGCGCCCGGGCCGCGCGAACCAGCCGCGATCATAGCCGAGGGCCGCGAGCGCCAGGACGGCCGCCACGAAGGACACGAGGGCGGCCCGCAGGTCCGGCACCGGGTCGAGCCGGGGGACGCGCCCGTCCGGTCGGAGATACTCGGCCGGGTCATCGTGCTTCTCCGGCTGGACCTCCCGCAGGGGCGAGACGCCGAGTGACCAGCCGGGGATCTCGGCCTTGGCGGAAGTCGTGCCGCCCGCGGCCGCGCTCTCCAGCGACACGGAAAAGCCCGGGATCGCGATCTGGCGGGCATCGAGCGCCGCGTAGAAGGTCTGGTAGGTGAGGTGCAGCCGGACCCGGCCGAGGTTTTCCTCCACCGTGATGGCGCGCAGGTCCAGCCAATAGGTCAGCGGCCCGGGCGCCGGCAGGGAGGCGCGCTGCAGGCTGAACCCGGGATCGACCGCGATGTCGGCCTGAACCCGCACCAGATCGCCCAGAAAATACCCGAAGGCGCGGGGCACCCGCACCTCGACGGAGCGCACCTGCGCCATGGCGGCACCGGCCTGCAGAAGGAGTGCGCAGCAGGCCAAGATCATGGGTTTCCGAAGGGCGAAGCCCATCGGGGGGGTATTGGGGCGGAGCCCTGATGCCTTGGACCGCGCCCGATCGCAGGGCTCCGCCCTGCACCCGCAAAAGGTCTCGAACCTTTTGAAACCCGGACTTTTGGTGAGCGCTCCCGTCATCTCAAGTCGCCAGCAGGTGGCGGGTGAGCGCCTGGGCGTCGAAGCGGTCGACCAGGTGGAACGGGGCCCGGGCCGATGACGCGGCGGCGAGGCTGCGCAGGGCGTCGCGCCGGGCCTGCTCCCGGGCGATCCAGCGCCGCTTCAGGGCGGGGCGCAGGAAGACGAGGCGGCGACCGGCGCCTTCGAGATCGTCGAGTTCCACCAGGCCCCAATCCGGCAGGCCGGCATCCTCGGCGCTGTCGGCGAGCAGGACCGGGACCGTGTCGTGGAGCGCCAGCGCCGCGAAGACCTGCGCGATCAGGTCCTGCGGCCAGCGGAAATCGGAGACCAGGAAGATCAGGCGCGGCCGGCCGAACAGCAGGCGCGCGGCGTCCAGCAGCCCCTCGGCGCCGGTCGCGTCACAGCGCGCCGCCGCAATCCGCTCGGCCATGGCGAGGGCCGGCCCGCGCCGGCGCGTGGCCGGCAGGTAGAGATCCGCCCGCACGGTGTGGTCGCAGCCGATCACCCCGAACCCGTCGCCGATCCGGGTCGCCGATGCGGCGAGTCCGGCGCAGAGGTCGGCGGCCTGACGCAGGCGGTCGCCGGCGCCCCGGAAGCGCATCGACGCCGAGAGGTCGATCAGCGCCCAGACCTCGACGGCGTTGCGCATCTCGAAGCGCCGGACATGCACGCCCTCGAACGGGTCGCGCAGGCTGGCGCGCAGGTCGATCCGGCGCGCATCCGGCAGGGTCAGGAACGAAACCTGGTCCCGGAACGTGCCGAGCCCGCCGGCCTCCTGGCCGCGATGCGCCCCGATCCGGCGGCCCCGCGGGCGCCAGCGCGGCAGGTAGACGATCTCGGCCGAGGGCGCCCCGGTCATGGGGCCGGCACCGTCTCGAACACCGCCCGGCACAGGTCCGGGACGATCTCGCTGCGGCGCATCTCGTGGACCGGCTCCAGGAAGATGCGGTGCGCCATCACCTCGGGGAAGACCGCCCGGATATCCTCCGGCACAAGCCAGTCCCGCCCCTCCAGCCAGGCCCGCACCCGGGCCGCCCGGACCAGGAAGGCGAGGCCGCGCGGCGAGGCACCGCCCTGCACCAGCGTGGCCATGTCGATTCCGGGGAGCCGAATCCCGGCCTCCGCCGGGCGCACGAGGGCATCCCAGAGCCCGACCACATAGGTCTCGATCTCCGGGGCGGCCTGGATCGCCACCTGGATCGAGGCCGCGATGGCGCCGAGGCGGGCCTGGTCAAGCACGCCCTCGGCCACCTCCGCGATCAGCCGGTCAGTGTCGTGGAAGCGCGGGTCGAACACCAGGGCGCGCCGGGCCTGCGCGTTGCGCGGCGCGTCCATCCCGATCTCCATCAGGAAGCGGTCGCGGGCGGCGGCAGGCAACTCGAAGGTCTCCTCGCGCTCCACCCGGTTGCGGTCGGCGAAGACCTGGAGGTTGGGGAACCGGTAGTCCCGGGCGAAGGCCGTGACGCTGCGCTCGGCCATGATCCGCAGGAGCAGGGCATGGACCTGCGGGCGGGCGCGGTTGATCTCGTTGAAGAAGAACACCGCCAGATCCTCGGCCCGGCGCAGGACCGGCCCCGGCTCGACCCGGGGGCGGCCGTCCTCGGCGAGGTAGGTGTGGTAGATCAGGTCGGTCGGCATCATGTCGACCGTGCCCTCGACGCGCTCGTAGGCGCCCCCGAGGGCCCGGGCGACCGCCCGCAGCAGCGTGGTCTTGCCGACGCCGACATCGCCCTCCAGCATGACGTGGCCGCGGGCGAAGATCGCCGTGGTGACGAGGCGGATGACCCGCGCCTGGCCGACCACCGCCTTGGCGACCTCCGCCTCGAAGCGGGCGGCCGAGGCCCGCCAATCGGTGAGCTGGGCGTCGCCGGGGTGGAGCGTGTTCATCGCGCTGGTTCCGGGACAGGGCGGCCGGCCTCAGGGAGAGACCGGACCGAGGCGCGCGACCGGCTCGGCGGCGCGCGGCGACATGGAAGAGCGGAAGCCCGTCGATTTCCGGCTTCTGAGCCTCGACCTCATCCTGAGATGCTTCTGCGAAGCGGGAGCCCCAGGATGAGGGATCGATCTGGATCTTCGCGATTCAGTTCGCTGAGATCTTGCTGACGTCGTACTCGAACTTGCCGGTCTTCTTGGCGTTCTCGATGCGCTTGCGGTTGCGCTCTTCCATCAGCTTGATGGATTCCGCCTGCTTGCCGACCTCCTTGGGGTCGTGCTTCGGGTCGTACTTCGTCCCCGCGACCTTCTCGGGGAAGCCGGGCTTGGGCTCCCAGCAATTGCCCGGCGCCTTGCAGGTCTGCCCATCATAGGCCAGGGCCGGCAGGGCGAAGAGCGCCCCTGCGGCCACCATCGCGGCGGTGATCATGCTTCTGTTGCGCATCGTCGACTCCTTGCGTTCGCTCCCAGGGCGGCCCGATGGGCCGTTCTTTGGCGCCGGCTCGGCCGGGCGCTGCTCCGCGCGGACGCTCACTCCAGCGGCTTGCACTGGCCGGGCTCGTCCTTGGCGAAGGTCTCGCCTTCCTTGAAGGGCGTGTAGTGTTTCTTCTGCTCGTCGGTCAGCCAGGCGGCATCGTTGACCGGGCCGGTATAGAGATGCCGGATCCAGGCGATGACCTGGAGCGCCTCATCCGGGTTCAGATCTTCGTTGTGCGGGCCCATCATGCCGTTGGCCCCGCCCCAGATCGTCGCGAACAGGCCGGTATCTTCGGTGTTGGCCGGATAAGTCCAGTAATTGTCGTTGAGGCCGGGGCCGACCTTGCCCTCGGCCAGATGGCCGTGACAGCCGGAGCAGGAGGTCAGGTACAGGCTCTCGCCGTTGCGCAGGCACGACTTGTCGTCGATGTAGAGGTTCTTGCCGGTCTGGAAGAAGGTCTGGACCGCCTTGGTGTCGCGCCCGCCGGGCTTGCCCTCGGCGAGGTCCAGCGGCTCCCCGGTGATGGTGTTGCGGAAGATCAGGCCGGTCTGCGGCCCGGATTGCGGCTGGGCCATCACGGCGGCCGCACAGAGCGCCGAGGCGGCGCCGGCCAGAAGCATCAACCGGATACGTGTGGTCTTCGTCATCTCATCTTCGCTTCACGGGGACTGGATCGCGCGGCGCTCGCTCGCCGGCCGCGCGGCGAGGGTCAGTTGGTCGCCACCGGGACGCCGTCCTGCTTCAGGATCGCGTCGATCTGCGGCTTGGCCTTGGCGATGGCGGCATCGAGGGCGTCGCGGAGCGCCGTGTCGTCCCGGCGCACGCCCATGGACTGGTCGAAGCTCTGGGGCATCTTGCGGCCGTCGCTGCTGACCGTATCGTTGGGCACGAGGGTCATGCGCAGGGGCACGGCCGACTCCTTGACGTAGCGGGCCACGTCGGGCCCGAAGGCGACGCCCACATCCGCCTTGTCGTTGGCGACCTCGCTGACGATCCGGGCCGGGTCGATCTGCGTGTACTGGTTGCGGGGCGCCCGGAAGCCGACCAGCGAGTAGAGGTAGGCCATGTCCTCCTCGTAGCGGCCGATATCCTTGAGCATCGCCTCGCCCGGGGAGCCCAGCGGGACGACCATGTGGTCGACGGTCTTGAGGCGCGGATCCGACCACGACTTCACGTCGAGGTCCTTGTCGGCGCGGGTGATGAAGACGTAGCCGCTGCGGTAGTAGGGCTTGGTGGTCAGCACCCGCGGGTCGTCGCTGTCGAGGCCGACGACCACGTCGCAGGTCCGCTTCTCGAGCCCGTCGCGCACCAGGTAGATCGCCGGCTTGGCGAGCCAGACGAAGACCGGCTTCTTGCCCATCGCCTCGGCGACCGCGACGGCGACCCGGTTCTCCAGGCCAGACCCGTCCCGCATGGAGAGCGGCGGCTGCTTCTCGGAGGCGCAGATCCGCAGGATGGACGGGTCGGGCTTGGGCGCGGCCGCAGCCTTGCCGGGCTCGGCCTGGATGACCTGCGCCTCCGATTCCTGGGCCCAGGCCCGCTGGGCCGGGATCGCGAGGGCGAGCAGGGCCGCGACGCAGGTCGCCGCGCGAAGGATTCCGCCGAGGAGCGGCATGGTTTCGATCCCTCAAAGGATTTCGTCGGGAAGCGGCTCCCGCGCCGGGAGGGCGGGGCCGGCGAACCGGGGCTCCGCCGCCCGAACGGGGCGGCGGAGCTGTCGCGCCAGGAGGCGCGGGTCAGGCGCGGGTCAGGTGCGGGTCACTTGGATGCGTGCTGCGCGTACTCGCCGACGTTCGGGTCGTCGTACGGACCCTTGCCGTCCAGGGAGAACACGACCACGCCGCCGCCCATCTGGGTGTAGTTGGCGAGCTTCTTGAAGGCGCCCACCGCGCCGAGGCCGGCAGTCGGATCCTGCAGGTCGAACACCAGGCCCACGCCCGGCCAGCCGCCGACGCCGTAATAAATGGCGACGTATTGGGTGCCCTTGTGGGTGTAGGTGATCGGGTAGCCAATCGCCCCGGAGGGCAGCTTGAACTTCCAGAGCAGGTCGCCGTTGTCCGAGTCGCGCGCCTTGATGAAGCCGTCCAGCGTCCCGTACAGGACGATGCTGCCGGCGGTGGCGGTGGTGCCGCCCCAGACGGCGAAGCGCTCCATCTTCTCCCAGTTGAACTTGCCGGTGATGGCGTTGTAGCTCTTGATCTGGCCCAGCCCCTCGTAGTTCTGCCGGTCCCCCTTCGGACCCGGATACATGTTCAGCGTCGCGCCGACGAAGAACTGGCCCGCCCGGTAGGGCAGCATGAACGGCTCCCAATCCATGCAGATGTGGTTGATGCCCATGTAGAAGGCTTGGCGCTTCGGATCGTAGGAATCGTGCCCCTGGTTGTGGTAGCCCATCGCCGAGGGACAGATGTCCTTGGCGAGGTGATCCATCCGGGTGCCGTATTCCGGGTCGCGCACCGGCGTGCCGGACTTCAGATCGACCGACTTGAACACGTTGACCGTGTCGTCGATCTTGTTGGCCGAGACCAGCGAGCCGTCCGTCCGGTCGAGGGTGTAGACGATGCCGTTGCGGTCGGGATGGGTGAGAAGCTTCCTCATCTTCCCGTCCTTGTCCTTCTGCTCGGACAGCATCATCACGTTGACGCCGGCATAGTCCCACTCGTCGTGGGGCGTCTTCTGGTAGCCAAAATGCGCCTCGCCGGTGTCGACGTCGCGGCCGAAGATCGTCATCGTCCACTTGTTGTCGCCCGGACGCATGGTCTCGTTCCAGGGCGCCGGGTTGCCGGTGCCGAAATAGATCATGTTCGTGCCCGGGTCATAGGCGTACCAGCCCCAGTTGGTGCCGCCGCCGATCTTCCAGGCGTCGCCCTCCCAGGTGGAGGTGCCCAGGCCCTTCTGGCCGTAATGGGCGTTCTTGATGTTGAAATCCTTGGCGAGCAGCAGGTCCTCGTCCGGACCGGTGGCGTAGGCGCGCCAGACCTGGGCGCCGGTCTTCACGTCGTAGGCGGTCAGGTAGCCGCGCACGCCGAGCTCGGCGCCCGAGGAGCCGATGATCACCTTGTCCTTCACCACGTAGGGGGCGATGGTGAGCGTCGAGCCGACCTTGATGTCGGAATTCTCGACCTTCCAGACCGTCTCGCCGGTCTGCGCGTTCAGCGCCACGACGTTGCCGTCGAGCAGGGTCTTCAGGATCAGCGCCGGGGTCTTGCCGTCGCCCGGCCAGTAGGCCAGCCCGCGGTTGACGAGGTCGCAGCAGGCGACCGAGCGGGCGGCCGGGTTCTGCTTGGGCTTGTCCTGCCACAGGATCTTGCCCGGATCGTCGAGGTCGAGCGCGAAGGTGTTGTTCGGGAACGAGGTGTGGACGTACATCTTCCCGTCGACGACCAGGGGCGCGCCCTCGTGGCCGTTGAGCAGACCGGTGGAGAAGGTCCAGGCCGGCTTCAGCTGCTTGACGTTCGTCTTGTTGATCTGCGTCAGGTCGCTGTAATTGTCGGAATCGTAGTTCTTACCGGGCATCACCCAGTTTTCGCCGCTCTTCGACTGCTCGATGAGCTTGTCGTTGGCGAAAGCCGCGCCCGCAAGGCCGACCGGCGCCAGTGCCAGGATCGCCAGGGCCGAGACTGAACCCGCTAGCCTTCTCATGATGCATCTCCTCGCCAGGCCGCCGGCCTTTCGGCAACGCGGCTATTCATTTTCGCAGTGCAAGATCGATCGAGGCCGCTCGCATCGATAGTCAGCTTTATTTGCGACTTAGAGACATTCGACCTTTATGATCTGCTTATTAAGATCTTGTCACCTTTCAGTTTTATGCGCCAATGCCCGACGATGTCTTCAGGCAAGCTGACATTTGTTGGCGGGATAATTCGGCAATGCCGCGGGGACGCAGCGGAATACCCGTCGCCGGCTTGACCGCCCCCCCGGCGCCCGCCCAGAACTGTGTTCCCGGCCCGCACAATGCTCGGCCTTCAGTCTTCGGGGCTGCTTGATGGGCTTGAGACGGTCCAGCCCGTTCTTTGCCGGCACGATGCCGGTCTCGGGAGGCCCCCGGCGGTCGGCGCATGCCCGGCGGCCGATCCTGCTGGTGACGGCGCTGTTCGCTCTGGCCGGCGCGGCCCGGGGCGCGGACCGAGCCGGGACGGCGGGTCGCCTCGCAGCGCTGTATCCGCAGGATGCGCGCCGCGACCTGACCGGCGCCGATTTCGAGCGCTATCGGGGCGCCGGCATCCTGTGGTGCCGGGGTCCGGACGGCGTCCCGCAGAAGGCGGCCGCGGCGTGGCTGATCGCCGATCGCTCGACCGTTGTGCTGAACGCCCACAATTTCCGGGATCGCCGCCTCGCGGTCACCCGCCCGGTGGCCGACTGCTACTTCCAGATCGGCGGCCGCAACTACGATTTCGAGGCCGACAGCCTGGTGCTCGGAACCGCCCCCGGGGCGGATGGCCTGCACATCACCGACGATTGGGCGATCCTGCGCCTCGACCGCCCGGCCGATGCCGTCCCGCAGCCCCTGCCTGAGCCGCCCGATCTGCCGGTCGGGGACGTCACCCTGCCGGTGACCATGGTGTCGCCCGCGGGCCACGGCAATTATCGCGGCCCCAGCAGCCTCGAGCGCTGCGCCATCCGGCGGATCGACCCGCCGAGCGAGGATGCGATCCGCCGCGCCCGCCACGATTGCAACGACGGCTACGGCGGCTCGGGCTCAGGCCTGTTCGACGAGGCCGGCCGGCTGATCGCCCTGCAGAGCGCATCCCTGTCGATGAACTCTCGAAGCCGCTTCGATATCGAGTTCCATTACGGATCCGCCCTGCTCCTCGAAGGCGGCCTGCTGGCGGCTCTCCGGGGCCGGGCGGAGGCGGGCGGGCGCCGGTGAGATCGCGCGACGCGACCCCGCCGGCCGGCAACCATCACTTCCGTTGCGCGGTCGGGTTCGGCGCCGCGGCGGTGTCCGGGGCGACCGCGGGATTGATGGGCGTGACGACGGACCACGTGCCGGCAATCGCGATGATCGCGGCGAACAGGGCGGCGAAGATGCCGATGAGGACGAAGCGCTTCATGAGGGGGCTTGAGACATCCAGGCGAGCCGCGGGCGTGTTAGCAACAGCCGGAGGCCGGTGATTGATCCCCGCTGCGACGCAGGCGCGCGGCCCGCACCGGGCTGCGCCTAGGTCGGCCGCCCGGCCTCGCGATCGGATGGCGGCACGGCATCGGGGCGCCGCGCCTGGGCGCGCGGGTGCAGGGAGGCCAGCGCGGCCCCGGCCTGCCGCGCCAGCATCTCCAGCCGGTAGACCGTCATGTCGTCCGGGATGACCGACGTGCACCAATAGGCGCCCAGGGCGGCGATCGGCTCCGGCGACCCGATCGGGACCATCACGAGGCTGCGCATCGACGTGGTGCGGTAGGCCTCGATCGGCACCCGGGGGTCGAACTCGATGGCCGGGATTACGGCGGTCTCGTCATT